>CAZASR010000001.1:0-96703 GCA_964487765.1 uncultured Devosia sp.
CAGCGTCACCAGGAAATCTGACGCACGCTGATCATGTTTCCTATACCATTCTGCGCGAACGAGGCAAAGTTGCCATTGCCCGTCTGCGAGATCGAAGACTGATTTCCGATACCGATGACATAACCGCGGACCATGTTGTTGTTTCCCAACTGCGCGACCGCAAACAGATTGTCACTGCCCTGGACCTCCAATTCCACGCTATTACCGAAACCGCGCTGGACGAGATGACCAGGCGCGAGCCCGTTCTTTGCCGCGATGCCGGTGAAGACCGAATTTTCCGGGCCGCCATTGCGGTCGCCGACGATCTTCACGCTCACGTTGTTTCCTGCTCCGTGGGCCGGGGCGGTCTGCTCGATCACCAGCCGGTTGTAATTGCCCTCGATATTGAAGACGGCCCGACTGGACAGATCATCCGGATTGAGGAGGATCATCTCATTCGAGGCCAGCGCTGGAGCCGCTCCAAGCAGCGACACCAGCAACGCTATCGACATGCTCTTGACCGTCATTTGGCCACCTGCCCTGCATTGACTGCGGAGAGGTTGACTGGCCGGCGCTAAGAGCGGCTTTGGCCGATAGCTACAATTTTATCGATCGGGCGTCGTGCCTCCAATTTGGTTCAAGTTCGACGAATCCTAGTTAATGCCCCCTTAGAACTGCAGCACCGCCATGGCATTGGCCGTGCCCGATTGGCTGGCCAGTGCAGTGTTGTTGTCCCCCAATTGTACCGTCGCCAGCGCATTGTCCATCCCGGCCGTGCCGCCCTGCAGCAAATTCGAGGCGCCGTTCTGATAGGCGCTCATTGCATTCGCCGAACCGGCGACGTCGAAGTTGATCCGATTGCGCTCGGCGTCTGAGAGGCCCGTGCCGATCTGGATGATCGCGCCGGGTTCGAGCCCCGCATCGATGGTGGCCACCGGCAGATCCAGCGCGACGCCGAACAGCGCCGATGCTGTGCCGTTGTTGTCGTCGCCGGCAAGCGTGAGGCGCGCGGTGTTGAAGGTTCCGCGCTGCGCGAGCGCGGTACGGTTGCGCTCTCCCTCCATGCGGATGGCCCCGGCATTGTCGCTGCCGGTCACCAGGTGGCTGACGTAGTTGAGCTCGCCCTCCTGGAACACAGCCGTCTCATTGCGGAAGGCATCGGCGCCAATGATGTCGCCCGAGATGGAGATGTGTGCGTCGTTCCCGTCGCCCACCTGGGTGACGCCATATTTGTTCTCGATGCCCGAGAGGATTGCGAGGCTGATGTCGTTCTCATCGCCGATCTGGCTGAACATTGCCTGCGCGATGCCCGGGGTCGAAAGCGCCGGCACCTGGATCAGCTCGCCGACCCACCCGGCCCCACTGCCGCCATTGTCGTCGCCCGTGATGGTGGCGACGATCCGATTGCCCGTCGCCAAAAGTCCCCAACTCTCGCTGTTCTGATAGACCTGCGTGACGACATTGCGATTGCCAGACAGGCGCAGGCGCGCCGCGTTCGCGTGACCATATTGTTGGACGTATTCGATGAGGTTTTCCGCGCCGGTCTGCACCAGCCAGGCCCAGTTCTGCGTGCCCTCCTGGACAATGCCGCCGATGGGAAGGCTGCCATCGGACGGGGGCACTTCGCCGATCCGGTTAGAGTCGCCCGACTGGATGCTGCCATAGGTGTTGCCGCTGCCAATCTGGCGCAGATTGGCGAGTATATTGCCTTCACCCGTACCACCGCCGCGCTGCACGATATAGACCGCGTTGCGCGTTGCATCGTCGTCACCCGTATTCTGCTGCACGATGCGGCCGACATAATGCGCGCCCACGCCGGTCGCATCGCCCGTCGCCGTCTGGATGATGTAGAGGCTGTTGTAGGCACCAGATTCCGGCGACAGGTTCATGCCGCTGGATTGCTGAACGGAGCCCAGAACATTCGTCCCTGCGGGGTCGATATTCCGCTGCGTGACGGTGATGACGTTGAGATCGCCGCGCTGCCATACGCCGCGCGCATAGTCCGGCTCGTTACCGAACAGCGTTCCAGCCTCGTTGGCATAACCGAACTGATCGAGCGTCAGCGTGTTGCCGACGCCGTCCTGGCCGAGCAGCAGCCACACATTGTCGGCGCCCGCCTGGTTGTCGCGTCCTTCCTGCGTGATATCGATCGTGTTGAGCCCGCCGACCTGGCCGAGCCAGACGATGTTGCCGACGCTCTGCGCGTGCGCGGCGCCTGCGGCGGTCACCAGGAGCCCTGCGATGGCGGCGCGCAGCAGCGACCGGCGAGATCTGGGGTGACGCCGGCTCATCACTGGCTCACGCCGATGATGTTGCCGGCGCCGGACTGGGTGAACGAGGTGAAATTGGACGCGCCGGTCTGGACGATCACCACCTGATTGCCACTGCCATTGGTCGAGCCAACGATTTCGTTGCCCGCGCCGACCTGCGAGAAGGCGAAGCTGTTGCCGTCCGACGCCTCCGAGATACCGACGTCGTAGCTGATCGAGTTGCCCGCGCCGACCTGTACGATGCGCCCCGGCACGAGATCCGGCGTCGTCAGCAGCGACTTGGCGAGCGCGGGATCCGAGAACGTGCTGGACGGCGCGCTATTGCCACTGCCCCAGATCGTCAGCTCCAGCGTGTTGCCGAGGCCGAATTGCAGGGCGTCGAGCAGGTTGCTGCCGCCGGCAATTGCGATGTTGGCCATGTTATTACCCGACTGGGTCAGCGCGACATCGTTGCCGTCGCCGTCGATCACGACGTCGGCGAGATTTCCCGGCACCAAGCTGGACTGGGCGATATTGACGAGATTGTCGCCGCCGCTGATCGTCACGTTCGCGAAATTGTTGCCGCCGGCCTGGAGAACGCCGACGCCGTTGCCGTCGCCGGCTACCAGCAGGCCTGTCTCGTTGCCGGCATTGACCGGCCACAGGGCCTGGTCGACGAACGCACGATTGTCAGAGCCATCGATCTCTATGCTTGCGAAATTGTCCGGGCCCAACTGATTGACGCCCAACTGATTGCCGTCGCCGTCTGTCACGAGACCCGTGATCGTATTGCCAACGCCGCTCTGGCTGAAGCCGAAGCTGGTGTCGTCGCCATTGATCGTGAGCGTGAGCGTGTGGGCAGGATAGAATGTAGCCCCCGGGCGGTCATTGTCCTGATAGATGTGGCCTTGCGTCAGCCCGCGCCAGGCGCCGTCGATGCCGGAGAAGTCGAGGCCGGAACGGCCGTTGCCATCGCCTGTGATGGCGATGGATGCGATATTGCGCAGGCCCTGCTGTTCGATCCGCTCGATGCCGTTGTCGTTGCCATCATCCGTCACGGTGGCGCTCTGCGAAAATCCGGACTGGATCAGCGTTCCGATGTCATTGTCCGCGCCCGACTGCGTCACCGTGGCGCTGTTGGCCGCGAACAATGTCGACCACCAGGCGGAACTGCGCGTCTGCTCGACGACGCCGACGCGGTTGCCGTCGCCCTCTTCCTGCACGATGGTCAGCACATTGCGCCGCAGTGCCACCCCGCCCGCGTCCGACGAAATGCCGGTCTGCGTCACTTCCCCGACACGGTTACCGCTCGAGGACTGCGTTATCGCCGCGCTGTTGCGATTGGACTCCTGCAGGAAGCCCAAGCCCTCGGTGCCCACATCATTGCCGCCGCCGGATTGCAGGATGGTGAGGATATTGGAGTCGCCGCTCTGTGTAACGGCGAGATCGCCCGTCCCCGCCCGATTGCCATCCCCCGGCCCCTGCGTGACGAGGTCGCTGTTGCCGTCACCCGACTGGTCGAGATTGGCAAAGTTGTCGTCGGCAAGGACGGGCGCAGCGACGATGGCGAGCGCCGTGGAGGCAAGGAGGAGATGAGTGATGCGCATTTGTTCGCCTGTGAGTCCGAGATGCGGAGAAGGGCCGGGCATCCCAGATGAGCGCCCGGCTTACGCCGGCTATCGCGAGATTGAGGTGTCGTTCGCGCCGCCCGCCATCAGCATGCTTGCCGTTGCCGTGGTGGCCACAAAGATGCTGAACTTCATTTGATTCGTCTCCGCACGCGGTTGGTCGTTATCGGAGCGTACGCTCCCGCTGCTCCTCTTGCGCGGTATTCGTTGCAAAGCTGGTGCACGCTATGGGAGCGAAGGCCCGAGGTCGTTCTGACCCCGGGCCCTACCGCGTTACTGAGTAACGTAAGCGTTGTTGGCGCCACCATTCTGCGTGAAGGTGATGCTGTTATCCACACCGATTTGCTTGACAGCGACCTGGTTGCTGTTGCCGGTGATCGTACCAACAATACTGTTGGTGACCTGCGATCCGGCGTAAGCACCGCTGTCCTGCTTCGTTGCGAAGACGTTGTCACTACCCGACACATCGAGGGTAGCCGAGTTCCAGTTGCCTAGCTGCTCGATCAGGCCGGCAGTCAGGCCTGCGGAAAGAGCCGGATTCGCAGTGAACGAATGGGCACCACCGTTACGATCGCTCGACGCCCCCGTGATCGTCAGCGCCGCAGTGTTGTCGCTGCCGATCTGGCGCAAGCCTACGACGTTGTCGCTCCCGTCGATCTGGGCGAGCGTCAGCACGTTACGATCACCTTCCTGGTACACACCCAACTGATTGCGGTCACCAGTGATGTAGATGCTCTCGGCTTTGTTGCCGAGTCCGTCCTGATAGAAGCCGAACTGGTTATCATTACCGCCGGCTACCTCATACTGTACCGAATTGTTTGATCCGATCTGAGTAGCGTTCGACGCTGTTGCGCCAGAAGCCAAAGCGCCGTTCGTAAGCGCACCGACTGCCGCTCGGCCGTTGTTGACATGGGCACTCGAGTTGCCACCATTGCCTTCACCCGTAAGGATGATTGAAACTGTGTTCTGATTTCCACCGGTCTGGCTGACGGTTCCGATGTAGTTCTTGAATCCGTTCTGTGTGAGCGTGGCCATGTGCAGATCGCCAGTCTGCTCCAGAATCTTCAGAACGTTGGCTGGCCCCCGGCGCTGCGTGCCGCTCGTAACAACGTCAGGACCGATACCTTTCTGAACAATTGTAGCGGTGTTGCCGGAACCGTCCTGTTCGACTTTCGAGATAAGGTTTCCCTGCGTGAAGGAACTGTACCACGATGAAAACTCGCCGGTCTGCGTGATGTTCAGTGTATTTGCGGCGCCGCCCGTATGCGTCTGCAACACGCGGGTAATCTCGTTTTGCGCGGCCAGGCTTCCCGGCCCAGTATCCGATCGCTGCTGGATAATAGCTGCGCTGTTGGTCGGCCCGGCAATCGCCGCGCTACTGGTTTGCTGCACCGTATGCACAATGTTGCCGTTCGTACCGCCTCCTGCAGCGCGAGAATCCTGGCCTAGCGTCAACTCGTTGTAGTCACCGGTTTGGTGAACACCACCGTCCATGTCACTGTGGGACAGGTGAGCATCGCCAGCGGTGTTGTTATCGCCGGTCTGCGTTATTGTCATCGTGTTGTGGTCGCCATTCTGGCGAAGTTCGCCCGTGTACCATCCGGGATGCCCAGTCAGGGGCGCAACCTTGACGCCTGCACGGCTGTTGGTTCCTCCCGATTGCTCAACCGTTGCAACATTCGAGTTACCCTGCTGATTGAGTACCGAACTGTTGCTGTCGGCCACCGCTGCAACCGTCATCAGCACACTGGCTGCGGTCGCCGTCGCCATCAAAAGTTTGAATTTCATTCTAGTGTCCCTTCCTGCGGCGGGGCGCCTTGCAGGCGGAGCCCTCCGGTTGCTCATTTCGCGAAGCCGCGCTTCGCCCCAAAACTTCGGATGCGTGGCCGCACAGGTCCGGCTCCAGACCCGGTGTCACCCGGCGTCGCTGGACCTCACGTCATCCATCTTTCCGTGCGGCTGATGCCGCGCCGCCTCCCCCACCGCGAGCTGCTCACTAAGCAATTGCTCACAGGTCTTGGCGCCCCCGATCCGTAGCAACTATTTGTTAACCAGCAAAGCGAAATCCGTTTTAACCTTAAGACCCCACAAGAGTCGGCGGGTTGCGACAAAGCACTTTCGGCTTTGAGCCAAGATATGGTCGCCCATGCCAAAGTCTTCTTCGGCGCGCGCCGAAGACGCCGAGCGCCGCGAGCACAGGCTTCGCCGTTGACCTGGTTGAATATACTGTGTCGGTGCCACCACAGCGGGACAGCAAAAAACAGCGACCGCATTGGGTATCGCCGCATGGCTACATCCCAGGCGGCACGTCGACTCTCTCTGGAATGACAGTCCCTATGCCGCTTCCCGTTGAGTCTCGGGGAATATTCGCTGCGACGTGGGGGGCGGTGGCATTCGTCTTTGCCCCATGGACAGGCGCAAAGACGTGTTGCCAGTAACGCGCGTTCTGCTATGCATCTGACCAGTGAATTGTGTTCGGGCGCCTTGCGGCACGGTGCACAACGCTTTGGGGGACGCATTGAGACCCGTATTGCCAGTAGTTCTGGCCGCGCTTTCTTGGGCGGCCATGACATTTGGCGCCAGTGCAGCGCCGTTGGTCTATACGCCCATCAACCCTTCATTTGGCGGCAACCCGCTCAACTCGTCGCACCTGATGGGGCTTGCGGGCGCGCAGCGCACGGCCACGGCACCCGCGGAGGATGACGACGGAGACGGGGGTGAAGACCCAGGAAGCACGCCCGGCAGCTCGGATGCGGATCTGTTCATCCGCCAGCTCCAGGGCCGGCTGCTGTCGGCGCTGGCGAGCCAGGTGACGGAAGCCATTTTCGGCGAGGACCCGCAGCCCGAGGGCACTATCGTCTTCGGCGACACCACCGTCCATTTCGAGAATGCGCTCGAATATATCCGGCTCACGATCACCGATCCCACGGGGGAGACCGAGATCGTCGTTCCCCGGCTGGTAATCAACTGAAGGCCCGCGAACTGGGGCGGGCACGGCCCGGGAATTTCCGCATGCATACTTCCACATTGGTCATCTTCGGGCGGAACGTATTGATCGTCGGCGGCCTCACCAGCGTGCTCGCCGGCTGTTCGGCGACGATGCCCAAGGCGCTGGTCAGCGAGCCGGAACTGCGCACCATCACCTCGCAGAACGCGACGCTGCGTGCGCTTCCCCCGCCGCCCAAGCCGATCGTCGTGGCGGTTTACGATTTCCCCGATCTCACCGGACAGTTCTCGGAGACCGCGACCGGCAACCAGACGATGTCGCATGCGGTGACGCAGGGCGGCTCGGCGCTGCTGATCAAGGCACTACAGGATGCGGGCGAGCGACGCTGGTTCACGGTGCTCGACCGCGCCCGGCTCGACGACACGCTCAAGGAGCGCCAGATCGTCACCGAGATGCGTCGCATCTATCGCGGCGAGACCGAGATTTCGCCCAACGCGCTGCCGCCGCTGCAGCACGCCGGCATCATTCTTCAGGGTGGCATCACCGGCTACGACATCTACACCAAGACGGGCGGTGTGGGTGCTCGCTATCTCGGCATTGGCGGCGACACCAAGTGGCAGCAGGACACGGTCACCATCAATCTGCGCGCCGTCTCGACCAGCACCAGCGAGGTGCTCGCAAGCGTCACCGTACAGAAGTCGATCGCTTCGATCTCGACGCAGGGCGGCATCTTCCGCTACGTGGCTCTCGACAAGATCCTCGAGGCCGAGGCTGGCGTTACCGCCAACGAGCCCAAGCAGGTTGCGGTGGAACAGGCGATCGAAAAGGCCGTGGATTCGCTGATCCTCGAAGGGGCGCATATCGGCATCTGGAAATTTTCCGATCCCGCCGCCGGCAAGGCTCTGATCCAGGCCTATCTGGTGGAAAAGTACGACGGAGACGTGCCCGCTGCCGCACTTGCTGCAGTTCCGCCCGCCACGCGCAATGCGGCTACGGTCGTGCAGACCGTGCCGCTGCCGCGCCAGGCGCCCCCTCCGGCTCCTGCCCCCGAGCAGCCCGACGCGCCACCGCCACCGGGGCCGGATGAGGTCGTCGGTTAGCTGGCATTTGCCATGGGTTTGAGGGACTGAGAAGCTGGGGGTGCGAACCCGACCAGCCCGCTGCGGACTTCTCCACGGGAAGGTTTCACAAGATTGCGCGTCTAAGGCGTCATGGTCGGGTCTTGATCGAACGAATCGAGAGGGCGCGGCCGATGCGGTTCGGGTGCAGCGGCACGGTCGGCGCACCGTTGACTGAGCTGCGGGCGGTCGGGCGATCATAACCTGCGCAGCTGAGATGCCTGGTCGTCGAACGTCAGAGCCATCCTTAGGTTCACGGAGCCGCCCCCATCGACCGACGGTCGTTCCAGCGTAGTAGATGCCGAGCAAATCACTCTCTTGCCGCTCTGCACTCGGGGACTTCGTCGCTCACATGGTCCCCGATTCCGAACTCCGACGGTCGCAGTCTGCGGCGGCTTGGCGGCCGCCTGGCGAGGACACCTCGCTAAGGGCATCCTCGCGACCGAGACCCGAGCGGCTGCCGATGCTTCTCGATTTCTACTTCAGTTTCTCACCGGCACGGGACTGCGCAAGCCCGAGGGCAAGGCGGTTACGCACCCCGCGCCGATCTTCTTCCGGGAGGCAGGCGGACAGTCATTTGAGTCAGCGCGTCCTGATGCGAATGGCCAGTCTCGGCTTGCCCGGCAGGCTCACGCCGAACGCGGCGTCGGCCTTGCCGCCGCGCACCACAGACCCGTGGCGGGTGGGATGGGGCACGATGGGCTCGATCCGTTCAGCGGGGGTCACGGTCATGTTCCAGGTGTCGATGACGTCGACCTCGTAATCGCCGTCGACGGTCGGCAGGCCGGTGGTCCAGCGGTCGGGCTGGTGCTCGCCGAAATAGATGTAGCGCACCTTGCCGTCTTCGGCGCCCGAGATGCGGCTCCACGGCCAGGATGTGGGGCCGCCCAGCGGCGTCAGGCCGTCCTTCACATCCTCCTCGAGAATTTGACGCAGAAAGCCGATGCGCTTCCACGCTTCGCCGTAGAGTCGACCACCCTTGGCCCACCAGATGATGTCTTCGGGATGCGAGTAGGTTTCGCCATGGCCGGCATAGCCGCCGCGCATCACCGTGGTCCAGAAGCGGTGGGTGAGCTCCTCGGCGGTGATGTTGCCCCAGCTCGGCCAGATGTTCCCCTCGTACTCCGGCTCGTCATTGACGACCGGCTTGCCGTACTGCTCGCGCCACTCCGGCGTTTTCTTGACGTCCCAGTTCTGGATGCAGACGTGGCTGACGAAGGGTTTCGAGTGATCGAAGTTCATCTGCACATCGCCATTGTGGATGGATTTCAGATGCCCGGCTGGATCGTTTTCCTCGAGGATTTCGAAATAGCGATCCCACTGGGCCATTGGCTTGGTGTCGAGCAGGAAGTCGTACTCGTTGGCGAGGCTCCACCAGACGTTGCGATAGGCGCCGAGCCGCGCGGCGAGATAAGCCACATAGCGATAGTCCTGCTCCGCCGACATGTTAGAATAGTCCCAGCGGTCGTAAGGGTGGAAGGTGATGATGTCGGCTTCGATTCCCATGTCGCGGAGCTTGCCGACCTGCGTCTCGAAATGACGGAAAGCGATGGGGTTGGGCCGGTCGAAATCAGCCTTGCCGTTCTCGCCTTGCTCGAAAATCCAATAGAGCGGCTCGTTCTCGTTGAACGGATAGTCCTTGGGGAACACGCCCATGCGGATTTTGTTGAAGCGCGCTTCCCCGAGCGTGCGCAACGTTTCTTCCTGAAGCTGGAGCGGCTGGTGGGTCCAAGCGTAGCAGGTGGTGCCGAACGGGAGGTACGGTGTACCGTCGGCATAGGCAAAATGGAACTTGTTGTGGACGCGCACCGGGCCATGCGCGCCGGTTGACGGCGCTGTGGTCGTGAAGCTGCCGGTCTTGCCGTTGAGCGCCAACGCCGATGACCTGGTGCTATAGCTCCACTCACCCTCAGCATCGGGCATGAAGCGAATGCGGTAGGTGCCGTCGCCATCGTAAAATCCGGGCACCCGGACGGCCCGACTGCCTTGGGCGAAGGTCGCTTCCAACGTGACGTCGAGATATGGATTGCCGTCGCCTGGCCCCTTCAGCTCAACTTCAAAAATGTCCCACTTGGCAACGCTGGTCATTCGTTCGATTTCCTCAATCAGCACGGCGAAGGATGACTGCCTGGTAGGGCTTTGGCGGAATCTGGATCACGTCCCCACGCTTGACGCCGCTGGCAACCGGCGTCTGCGTCATTTCCCACGTATCGACTAGCACGGCGTCGTACGTTTCATCCGGTGGAACGGCGACGCTGAACTCGCGCGCTTGGTTCTCACCCATGTAGCTTAGGTAATACTTGTGCGGCTGCCCCGCGGTCGCCCACCAGGCCATGGCGCGCGGCCATTCCTCTTCGCCCGCAGGCGGCACGAAGAGCTGCTGCAGCACGACGTTGTCGAGTCCGCCGGCCATCTGGATGCGGTAGGCACCGGTCGACTTCACCGGATCGAGCCCCTCGTCCGGCCCCTCCTCCATGATCCGGCGGAGGAATGCGATGCGCGGAACGCTCTCGCCGATGAGCTTACCGCCCTTGGCCCACCACAGCGTCTCGCTGTCGTTGTAGAACGTCTCGCCATGGGTGACGTAGCCGCCATTGACCACGCCGTCCCAGAAGCGGCGCACCATCTTCTGGCCGCTGATATTGCCCCACAGCTCGCCGATATCACCCTCGTAGCAGCACTCGTCGATCGAGACGGGCTTGCCGTATTTCTCGCGCCACAGCGCTGAGTTGGCAGCGGTCGAGCGCTGAATGCTCGCGTGGGTGATGCGCGGATCGTTGTGATCGTAGAACTTGAAACAGTTGTGGATGCCGAGCAGATGCTTGACCGGATCGTTATTGTGCACGATGCCGATAAAGCGGTCCCAGTCGGCAAGCGACTTGCTCGGCATCAGATCGTATTCGTTGGCCATCGACCACCACACATTGGGGAGCGCCGACAGCCGCGCCGTCAGGTAGCGCAGATAGGCATCGTCTTGCGCCGGTGACATGCGCGAGAAGCCCCAGCGGTCGTAAGGGTGGAAAATGATGAGGTCGGCCTCGACCCCGATCTCGGCGAGCTGATTGATGCGCTTTTCGAGATGGCGGAAATAGGCCGGCTCGAAGCGGTCGAAGTCGAACTTCCAGCCCATCCTGTCGGCACCGGCGAAGTTGCCGTCCCACTCGGACTTGCCCTTCTCAAGCAGCACGAAGGGATAGCGTTCGGGCTCGTTCTGGTTGTAGCGGTAGTGCTTGGGGAACACGCACATGCGGATCTTGGTGAAGGGCGCCTTCGCCAGCGTCTTGAGCGTCTCCTCCTCGAGCGCGTCGCCCTGGAGGTTCCACACATAGGCCGTGGTGCCGATGTTGATGTAGCGCGTGCCGTCGGCGTAGCGGAAATGGTGGCGCCGGTCGACGCGCACCGGGCCGCGATGGCCGGGCGTGGCCGGCCCGACATCCACCGTGCCGGACTGGCCGTCCAGCGCCGGCGCATTGCTCACCGTCGACCAGCTCCACTGCCCCGTCGCATCGGGCAGGAAGCGCACGACGTACCTGCCGCCGCCGTCGTAGAACCCGTTGACGCGCACCCGGCGCTCGCCCTGCGCGAACACCGCACCGAACGTCACGTCACGGAACGGATTGCCGCCATCGGGCCCGGCAAAGCTCATCTCATAGGTAGCCCACAGCGAGGCGGTGCTGGTCATCTCGGGTCTCTCGTCCTAGGGTGAATCAGGCGGCCCGTTTGTGCGGGCGCCACTTCCTGGTGGTGGTTGGAATGGAGTCGAGCAGCAGCCGCGTATAGGCGTGCTGCGGATTGCCCATCACTTCGCGGGCGGCGCCGAACTCGACCACCTGCCCCTTGTTCATCACCACCACATAGTCGGAGATGTAGTAGGCGGTGGCGAGGTCGTGCGTGATGTAGAGGAAGCTCCGCCCTGCCTCGTCGCGCAGCTTCTTGAACAAATTGATGATGATCATTCGTCGCGAGGCATCGATCATCGACACCGGCTCGTCGGCGACAATCAGCTTGGGCTTTGGGATGAGCGCGCGCGCCACCGACACGCGCTGCAGCTCGCCTCCCGAGAACTGGTTCGTATATTTGCCGTGCACCTCGCCATAGTCGAGGCCGACGCTACGGAGAGCCTCGGCCACTGCCGACTCGGCCTCGCTCCCGCTCATCCCGGCGACGCGCGTCGCGGTCTCGTGCAGATACGCATCGACCGGACGATAGCGACTGAACGCCTCGAACGGGTTCTGGAAGATCGGCTGGACCAGCCCAAGGAAGGCGCGCTTGCCGAGCGCCCCCCTGTTAGTCACGACCGTGTCGTAGACGATGGCCCTTCCCGAGCTCGGCGTCTCGAGGCGCAGCAAGGTCTTGGCGAGCGTCGTCTTGCCGCTGCCCGATTCACCAACGACGGCGACCACCACGGGCTTGTCGCCCTCGACGGTAATGTTGACGTCGTTGAGCGCCCTGATTCGCCGCGCGCGCGTCAGGCCGCCCAGCCTATAGGTCTTGTTGAGCCCCTCGGTCTTGAGAATGGCGGTCACGCCACGTCCTCCGTTCGGCTTGGTGGCGCAACGAAATGGTTGGGCTTGATTTCGACAAGGTCGGGCTCGACCTGAAAGGCACGATCGCCGCCGGCCCCGGCGAGGCTCGCGATCACACCGCGCATGCTGTCGTCCCCGACGGTGGGCAGAGAATCGATCAGCATCTTCGTGTAGGCGTGCTCCGGCTCGGCGAAGATGCTCTCGGTGTCGCCATACTCGACCACACGTCCGGCATACATGATCATCATCTTGTCCGTGACTTGGTAGTGAACGCCCATGTCGTGCGACACAACGAGGATGGTGTTGCCCATGCGCTCCTGCACATCCATCAGCAGCATCAGGATTTCCTTTTGCACCACCACATCAAGCGCCGTGGTCGGCTCGTCAGCGATGATCAGCGACGGTTCGAAGAAGGTTGCGAGCGCAATCATCACGCGCTGCCGCATGCCGCCCGAAAGCTGGTGCGGGTAAGAGTCCATCGTCTCGGGTGGCAACCCGAGCCTGCCGATGTACTCGCGCGCCCGCTCCAGCACGCGCTTCTTGTTGCTGTCCGTTCCCGGAAAGTCGATGAACTGGTCGCGAATGCGGATCACCGGGTTGAGCGAGTTCATCGAGCTCTGAGGAATGTATGAGATCGACTTGAACCACTGCTTGCGGATGTTCTCGGGTGTTACCCGGCGCCCGTCGGCGCCAGTCATGCCGTAGTCGATGCGGCCACCAAGAAGCGTCATCGGCGAGGTGATATCGCCGTAGATCGCCTTCATCAGGGTCGACTTGCCGCAGCCGGATTCACCCGCAATACCGACGATGCAGCCGTCGGGGATCGTCAGTGTCACGCCATCGACCGCTTGGATCACACGATCAGAAATGCGGTAGCCGATCTTGAGATCGTCGAGACGGATCACAGCACCCCCCGACGGTTGGCGAAGGCCTGGTTGAACCCAGTCGAGAGAAGGAAGAGACCGAGGAACAGCAGAACGGTCGCAACGATCGGCGCCACGATCCAGGGGTAGTTGCCGGTAAAGAGCGCATTGTAGTTGAGCGCCCAGAAGATGATGGACCCGAGCGTCGGGACTTCGACCTTACTCAGGCCGATCACGGCCAGCGTCGCCTCGGTGTTGATGGCGAACAGCACCGTGTTGATGAATGAAACCAACATGTAGGCGGTGACATACGGGAATACTTCGCGCAGCAGAATGTCGAAGGTGCTTGCACCGGAGAACTTGGCCATGTTGATGAACTCGCGCTCGCGTAATGAAAGCGCCATGGAGCGGATTGTTCTCGCACCCCATGCCCAGCCGAAGACAGTGATAATGACGCCGACCATCAGGAACGACGAATTGCCGCGGATCACCGCGCCGAGGATGATCAGGATCGGCAGCAGCGGGATCGTGATGAAGCTGTCGACGACCAGCATTACCGCGCGCTCGAAGTTGCCGCCGATGTAGCCGGCACTGAGGCCTATCGTCGTTGCGATCAGCGTCACGCCGAGCCCGACCAGGATACCCAGCGTAAGCGAGTTGCGGATCGAGAATACCAGGAACCAGAAGATGTCCTGACCGATCGCTGTCGTTCCGAGCGGATGCTCCCACGACATCGGCAGGTTCTTGAGGTACGTCGCCTGGACCGCAGGATCGACCGTGCAGAAGAACGGCAAGATGTAACTGCCGAGCCCCATCACCACGATGGTGGCCATTCCGATCCCCAGTCGTGGATTGAGCAGCCACAACCAGCCTTCGCCGCGCGTGAGCTTTGGCGCCATGTCAATCTCGGTTTCCGAGGCGGTCGTGGTACTCATTTGTGACGGATCCGCGGATCGAGGAGAGGATAGACAAGGTCGATCACGAGTCCTGCTGTCGCCACGGCGAGAATGGAGATGGTGATGGCGCCATAGAGCACATTGTAATCGCCGCTCGACGCTGCCGTGCGCATGATCAGGCCGACGCCAGGATAGGAGAATAGTATTTCGGTGAGCAGGGCGCCGTTGAAAACGGTGCCGAGCGACAGTGCCAGCGCAGTCACCTGTGGCAGCATGGCATTGCGAAAAACGTAGCGGATCATCCGCGTCCAGTTCGATGTGCCTTTTAGCCGGGCATAGGTTACGTAAGGCTCCTCGGTCGTGGCCACGGCCAGGGCCTTCATCGACAGGATGTTCCAGCCGAAGCCCGCGAGGATGAGCGTCAGCGCGGGGAGCAGGGAGTTGAAAATGATGGTGCCGAACTTCTCGAGCGTTATCTCCCCCACTGGAAAGCTCGGCGACAGCGGGAACAGCGGGATCAAATAGGTCAGTACCAGGATCACCGTGACCGCGAGGATATAGTACGGGATCGGATAGAGAAGGATGCCAAGCACCTCGAGGATGCTGCCCGCACGCTTGGTATGAAAATAGCCCGCGACGAGCCCGACCATGTTGCCCAGTATCCAGGCGATCACGGTCGCCGCCAGCAACAGACCCATGGTGTAGGGCACGGCACTGAAGATGATCTGCGAGACCGGCTGGGGGTAGTAGGTGAAGGAAGGGCCGAAGTCGAAGCGCAACACGACCCGTTCGAGATAGGCGACGTACTGCTCCCAGAGCGTGCCCTTGAGGCCATAGAGCTGCTCGAGGTTTTCGCGCAGTTGCGCGATGGCGTCTCCGGTGAGCGCTCCGCTCGCCCGTGCCTGGATCTGGCTGATGTAACCGTCGATCGGATTGACCGGCATCAGGCGCGGCAGGAAGAAGGTGATGGTCAAACCGATGAACAGCACGGCGAGGTAGAGGCCGACCCGCTTGGCCACATACTGCACGACACCCATCGGTTTCGACCTCGGTTAGCGTAGAAAGGTGCGGGGCGGCGGGAGGACGCCGCCCCGCCCGTAAGGAGCCGGCCTACTGCTTGCCAGTCGGCTCGATGTTCAGCAGCGTCTTCTTGAACGAACTCCACCACGTGTATGGCGCCGCGTAGAAGTTCGCCTGCTTGGGGTAGTTCGTCCAGTACGTGCTATTGGTCGGAATTGTCGTGGGGATGTTCATCAGGTTGATGAGCTGCATCCCTTCCGTCAGCTTCTTGGCGATTTCCCGGCCATTGGCAACGAACTCCGGCGAGCCGATCTCGAGGGTCTTGCTGTCGGCGACGAGCTTGTAGATCTCGGGGTCGCTGACGCGGATGTAGTTGCCCTGCAGCGGTTCGCTGGAATCGGCAGGCTGGTTGTAGGCCGGGGCGTCCGTGAACGTCGCCCAGCTGTTGAACCAGTTCGCGTTATAGGTGCATGAGCTTGACCAGTTGACCATCAGGTCGAGGCGGGCATTGGTGTTCTGCGTCGTTCCGAACTCGCCATTGTCCACTTGGCGGGCATTGACGTTGAACCCGGCCTTGCGCCAGCTGTCGGCAATCGAGAAGCCGGTGCGTTGCATGACCTTGTTCCAGTCGCCCGGGATCACGAAATCAAGCACCCAGGGGGAACCGTCGGGCTTGGTATAGAGGCCGTCCGCACCCTTCTTGATGCCGGCCGACGCGAGCAGCTTCTCGGCTTCCGCCGGATCGTACTTCCACCAGCCCTGGCCGAAGCTCGACTTCACCGCATCGCCGGTCGGAATCTCCGACTCGGGCGTGCCCTGCGCCTTGAGCTTTTCGATCAGCTCTGCCCCGAAGTTCGGGTTGAACGGCTTGTAGCCGTCAGCCAGCGTCAGGTCGTTGAGGAAGCCGTCGAGCGGCTCATAGAACACCGGGTTGGTGATCGGCGTGTCGGCGAGCGGCAAGGCCGAAGCTTTGAACTGCCCGCTCACGGCGCTGATGCCGACAGTCTGCATGTCGATGCTGAGGGCCAGAGCCCAGCGCACCGCCGCATCGTTGTACGGCACCTTCAACTGGTTGAAGTAGATGCCATAGGAGCAGGCGTCGTTCATGTCGTGATAGGGCAGCGTCGGCGAGAACGTCTCGATGGCCGGGTTGCGCGCCTTGGCGGCGGCAATCGAGTCCGGGCTCATGAAGGTGTCGACGTCGTACTGGTTCTGGACGAAAGCCAGGGTACGGGTCTCTTCGGCGCCGAAGTCCTTGTAAAGCACGTACTTGGCTTTGGGTTGGCCGGAATTGCCCCAGCCGGAACGCTCCCAGTCGTCACGCAGCTCCCACAACTGCCAGAAGCCGTTTGGATCGAACGCCTTGATCTTGTACGGCCCGAGGGTAACGGCGTTCGTGTTCTTGAACGTGACGACATTGTCGCCCTGCGGCTCGAAGATGTGCTTGGGCACGGGGACGAAGAGCGAGCCCCAGGTGTAGACGCCCATCACGGTCTGGAAGTCATAGGCCGGGGCCTGCGTCTCGACCTCGAGTGTGTAGTTGTCGACCTTCTTCCAACTGCCCTCCTTGATGTAGTTCACCGTACGGGCGACGAAGGTCAGTTTGTCCTGGTATTTGAAGGACGTATCGAGCGTGTAGATCAGGTCGTCGACGGTGAACTCGACGCCGTCGCTCCAATAGACGCCCGGCCGGATCTTGATGCGGAACTGCGTGTGCTCGTCATTGAGGACCTCCACGGGACCTGCCGCAAGCTCCGGATAGGATTCGCCGGTAGACGTGTCCATCTCCCACAGGAAGCTCCATCCCAATTCTCGGAAGCCTCGCCAGATCGCGTATTGGTTGAGCGGGTTCTGGGCATCGGGGTTTGACGCCTTGCCATCGAACGTCTGGACGATGAGGGTCTCCGCGCGCGGCGTACCCACGTCCGTCATCGTCTGCGCATAGGCTGCGCCACCCATCAGGGCGCCGACCAGGGGCGCCAACAGGTACCGGCCGAGCTTTGCCATTTAGTCTCCTCCTTCACATGTCGGCCTGCCCGCGGCAGCCGGTTGAGGGATCATGGAGAAACCGCTCAGATGCCCGGCTGCGTCGTGCCGCTTTGCTGGCGGTCTTCGCGCAGTTAAGTTCCGGCCCTTTGCCCAGCCTCCCCGCGCCACCCGGGCGCATCGCAAACAAACGAATGTCGTCTACTTCGTTTTTTTTGCGATTGCTAACGATTACGGATGAGCTTTGGATGAGTCAATGGCATTGTGGGGGGCGGGAAAAAAGTTCGAAAGAGGGCTGGTGGTGCCTCGACGGTCGGAGTTTCCGAGCGCTCTTGTCATCGTCGAGAGTTTGCAATTGAGCTAGGGATAGGGGGCGGCGGGCATTCCGTCCGGCGCAGGCAGAACCGATGATACCACACAGCGGCAGTCGCGCGCGGAGCGCCGGCAAGCGGAGAGCGGGCGACGGCGCCGACGGACGGCAGAATCTTCTGGCCGAGCCGCGGCGCATGAAGATCCTCGAATGGCTGCAGGAAGAAGGCAGCGCCCGCGTCCGTGACCTGTCGGCCGCTTTTGCCGTCTCGGAAGCGACCATCCGCCAGGACCTCGAGCGGCTCGACGCCGACGGCTACATTACCCGCGAGCATGGCGGCGCCTACCTCAAATCCGTGCCGCAGCAGGTCGAATCCATGTCCCTGCACCATGTGCAGAACATGGACCGCAAGCAAAAGATCGGCCAGGCCGCGGCGGCGCTGGTATCCGACCACGAGACGATAATCATCGATTCGGGCACGACGACCACGCAATTTGCCGAGAATCTGAGGCCCCGGCAGGATCTCAACATCATCACCAACGCGCTCAATATCGCGCTGCTGCTGGGCGGCAACCCGACGAACACGGTCCACATGCCGGCCGGGCAGTTCAAGGCGCCGACGCTGTCGCTCAGCGGCGAGAAGTCGGTCGACTTCTTCGTGGGCATCTATGCCGAAAAGCTGTTCCTCGCGACAGCCGGGATCTCGTTCGAGGCCGGGCTCACCTATCCCGCGATCGGCGACATTTACGTGAAGCGTGCAATGATCAAGGCCGCCTCCAAGGTCTATCTGCTGGCCGATTCGACCAAGATCGGCCGCATGTCCTTCTCCTCGCTGGGCGGCGTGGAGCTGGTCCACACCCTCATCACCGACGACGGCATCTCGCCCGACGACGTCGCCGGCTTCGAAAAACGCGGCATCGACGTTATCGTCGCCAGCTGAAATCCTGCGAAAAGGCGGTGAATTGCAGGACATTTCAGGGACACTTTCCCGCAAAGCGAGCAGACCGCATGCTACGAAATATCGCCAACAATCGATAACAAACGAAAATTTTCCGTATTGCGCGAACGCCGCTCCGGCTATAGCTTGCCGAAAACCGCAGGAAACTCCGGTGCATTGAGCCGGGGCGCGTGGGGGCCGTCGACAGTGCGCACAAGCAGGACGCAGGATCACGACCCTGTCGCGCCCCGGCCTGCGCACCGCGCCGAACCTGCGGTCCCTATGCCTCAACTCTAGGACCCGCCGTGCCGTCGCTCGCTTCCGTCGATCTCCGCAACGATCCGCTCGACACGATCCGGGCGAAGGCGCTGTGGATTCGCCGGCGCAGCTTCCAGATGGTCTATGAGGCGCAACTCGGCCATCCCGGTGGCGACTTCAGCGCGGCCGACATCCTCGCGACGCTCTATTTCGGCGTGCTGCGCTTCGATCCGCGCAAGCCGGACGATCCCGGGCGCGACCGGTTCGTGATGAGCAAGGGCCACTGCACGGGCGCGTTCTACGCCGTGCTCGCGGGTGCCGGCTATTTCCCCGAGGAATTGCTGTCGACCTATATGCAGCCACTCTCGAGGCTCAACGGCCACCCCAATCGCAATTACCTCCCCGGAGTGGAGACCAACACAGGGCCGCTCGGGCACGGCCTGCCGGTCGCGACCGGTATTGCGATCGCCGGACAGATGGACGGCGCCGACTGGCGCACCTTCGTTCTCACCGGCGACGGCGAGCTGCAGGAAGGCAGCAACTGGGAGGCGGCGCTCAATGCTGGCCACCGCCGGCTCGAGGCGCTGACGCTCATCATCGACCGCAACCGGCTGCAGCAGGGCGCGGGCACCGAGGAGACCGCGGGTCTCGATCCCCTCGACGACAAGCTCCGGGCGTTCGGCTGGCAGGTGGTAATGGTCGACGGCCATGACCATCGCGCGCTTTACGACGTGCTGAGCGCGAGCCCGCGCGACCGCGGCAAGCCGCTCTGCGTCATCGCCAACACCATCAAGGGCAAGGGCGTGAGCTTCATGCACGACAACGTCTCGTGGCATCATGGCGTACCCAGCAAGGAACAGTACGAGCAGGCAATGCGGGAGCTGGTGTGATGGGTGCGTCGGCGGCGCCGGTCGCCAATCTGTTCGATTGCCGCGACACCTTCTCGCGCACACTCGAATCGCTCGCCGAGCGCGATCCGCGGATCGTCACAGTAGTGAGCGACAGCGTCGGCTCATCCAAGCTTGTCAATTTCCGCAACCGCTGGCCGGAGCGCATGTTCAATGTCGGCATCGCCGAGCAGACCGCCGTCGCCGTCGGCGCCGGCCTCGCCAATGGCGGCAAGGTGCCCTTCGTGTCGGCGGCCTCGTGCTTCCTCACGGCGCGCGCACTCGAGCAAATCAAGGCCGACGTCGCCTACACCAATGTCAATGTGAAGCTTGTCGGCCAGTCGAGCGGCATCGCCTATGGCGAGCTCGGACCGACGCATCACTCGATCGAGGATCTCGCCTGGCTCCGGCTCCTCACCAACCTCACGCTCATCGTCCCGTCGGATCCATGGGAAACCGAGCAGGCGATCCGCGCCGCGGCGGCGACGGAGGGTCCAGTGTTCGTGCGCGTGAGCCGAATGCCCGTGCCGGAGATTGCGCGCAAAAACGCCAACTTCCAGATTGGCAGGGCCGAGCTACTGCGCGAGGGCAATGACCTTGCGATCATCTGCAACGGCGTGATGGTGCATCGCGCCCTCGCCGCCGCCGAGACTTTGGCCGCCGAGGGAATAGGCGCGCGGATCGTCAACATGTCGACAATTAACCCGCTCGACGAAGCGGCGATCGTCGAGGCGGCACGCACCGGCGCGATCCTCACCGTCGAGGAGCACTCGGTGCGAGGCGGCCTCGGGGGCGCGGTCACCGAAGTGGTGACGGCCAACACGCCGGTCCCGGTACATCGCATGGGCTTTCCCGGCTTCCTGCCGACCGGTTCGGTCGAATGGCTGCTCGAGTATTTCGGGCTCACGCCGGCTGGCATCGCCGCCGCGGCACGCGGGCTCATCGCGCGCAAATGAGCAACGGCCTGATCCTCGCGATCGACCAGGGGACCACCAACACCAAGGCGCTTGCCGTGGATGCCGGCGGCCGCGTCGTTGCCGAAGCATCGGCACCGACGCACGTCCACTACCCGCGACCCGGATGGGCCGAGCAGTCGGCCGCCGCGATCTGGGCCAGCGTCGAGCGCGTCATCGCCGGCGTCGTGTCGGAGACCAGCCCGGATTTCGATGCGGTCGCCGTCTCCAACCAGCGCGAGACGATCGTCGCGTGGGATGCCGTGACACGCGAAGCCCTCGCGCCGGCCATTACCTGGCAATGCCGACGCTCCGTCGAGCGCTGCGAGGCGATCCGGGCCGCTGGTCACGACGACATTGTCAAGACAAGGACGGGGCTTGGTCTCGACCCGCTGTTTCCCGCCGCCAAGATCGGCTGGCTGATCGAGAACGTGCGGGCCGTGCAAAGGGCGGCCGGGGCGGGCACGCTGCGTGTCGGCACCGTCGACAGCTGGCTGCTGTGGCATCTTACGGGCGGCGCGGTGCACGCCACCGACCACTCCAACGCCTCGCGCACGCAGCTTCTGAACATCTGCACGCTCGAATGGGACGACGAGTTGCTGAACCTTTTTGGCGTTCCCCGTGGCGCCCTGCCCGCGCTCCGCCCTTCCGACAGTCATTTCGGTGATGTCGCCGCGGGCGCGGCCGCCCTCGCGGCTGGAACACCGATCCACGCAATCCTCGGCGATTCGCACGCCGCGCTGTTCGGACATGGCATCCGCGCTCCGGGCACGGTCAAGGCCACCTACGGCACGGGCTCGTCGCTGATGACATTGACCACCGGCCGCCAGCGCAGCAGCCACGGCCTCTCCTCTACGATCGCGTGGAGCACGACCGCCGGCGGCCCCGCCTATGCGCTCGAAGGCAACATCTCCGTATCGGGCCAGGCCGCCGCCTTCATGGCGGAGCTGCTGGGTCTTCCCGACGCCGCGGCGCTCGCCGAACTGGCCGCGACCGTCGCCGACAGCAATGGCGTGAGTTTCGTCCCCGCGCTCGTCGGCCTGGGCGCACCGCATTGGGCACCCGAGGCGCGCGGCCTCGTCACCGGACTGGCCCTCGGCACGAAGCCGGCGCATCTCGCCCGCGCCGCCATCGAGGCTATCGCGCAGCAGGTCGCCGATGTGTTCGAGGCGATGGCGCACGATGTCGGCATGCGGCTTGGCGGGCTTTCGGCCGATGGTGGGGCAAGCCGCAATGATGCATTGCTGCAGCTCCAGGCCAACCTCCTCGGTCGCCCGATCGTGCGCGGCGCCCGCGCCGAAGCCAGCGCGCTGGGCGCCGCCATGATGGCCGCTGAAGGCCTCGACCGCCCGCTTCCGCTTCCGGCGAAGATCGCCACATTCACGCCGCAGCCGATCGACCGCGATGCCGTCCGCGCCCGCTGGCGCGAAGCCGTCGCCCGCACGCTGTGGTCACCACCTGAAAGCTGAGGAGGAACCGATGGGCAATTTGAAATTCGGCGCCGGTATCTGGCACTTCGCCACCTATGTCGACCGCTACGCCACTGACGGCTATGGCGAACCGCGCGACGTGATCGAAGCGATCGACCTCGCCGGCCAGGTGCGCGACCTCTCAGTGGTCGATCTCAACTGGCCCTTCTTCGGCGGCTCGTTCTCCAACGCGCAGATCAAGCAGGCGCTCGACCGCAACAAGCTCGGTGTCGTCGGCATCACGCCCGAGATCTACACCAGGCGGTTCCGCAAGGGCGCCTTCACCAATCCGGACGCCGGCATACGCAAGGCGGCGCACGATCTCATCACCGAGGCCTGCGACGTGGTGCGCTATTTCGGCGCCGACTATGTGAAGGTGTGGCCGGGCCAGGACGGCTGGGACTATCCGTTCCAGGTGGACCACGGGCAGCTGTGGAAGCATTCGCTCGAGGGCATCGGCCAGCTCGCGAGCGAGAATCCCGACCTCAAATTCGTGATCGAGTACAAGCCGCGCGAGCCCCGGGTCTATATGAGCTTCAGCGGCGTGGCCCGCACGCTGCTCGGCATCGAGAAGATCGGGCTGCCCAATATCGGCATTCTTCTCGATTTCGGCCACGCCATCTTCGGCGGCGAGAACGCCGCGGACTCGGCCCAACTGGCCATTGATTACGGCCGGCTGTTCGGCATGGACGTCAACGACAATTTCCGCAGCTGGGACGACGACCTCGTCGCGGGCAGCCTGCATCCGATCGAGCTGTTCGAATACTTCCACGTGCTGCGCAAGAACAACTGGAACGGCGTTTGGCAGCTCGACCAGTTTCCATTCCGTGAAGACTCCTCGGTCGAGGTCGCCAACCACGCCATCGACTTCCTCAAGGCCGTGGACCGCGGTCTCGATGCGCTCGACTGGGACGCACTCGGGGCCGCGCAAGCGAAGCACGACGCGATCGGAGCGTTGCGGATCGCACAAAAGGCGTTGTTCGGGGCACTTTCGTAGACGGCTCCGCTGCGAGCTGTTTGCCTCGGACGACCCGGCGGTTTCGGCTTGGCGGCGACGCCGGAACGTGGCGGGGAAGGTGGCCTTGGGCACGCCCACCTCTGCGCAAGCGCGCGTGCGGCCGCTGCACTAGATTTTGGGCCTGTCCAGGGTGCTCGCGTGAAACAATTCTTCCGGGGCGACCTGCCGCGTCGAGAGGCCCTGCCGGTGATGGTGACCGAGAAAACTCTCGAGGACGTGCCGGTTTTCGTCGAAGCCGTAGCTCCACAGATCGCCACCAGCAAGGTCACGCGCGCGCTTCAACTGCTCCTCCACGAAGGGGAGGGTGACCTTGGTCGCCGACGTATCGCCGAGGCGTTCGAGGGCAATGCGCCTGGACCTCTCGAATGCCTTGGCGACCGTTGCCGGAAGCCAGGGATGCTGCTCCACCAGCGAGCGCCGGACCCCCACAATGTGCATGATCGGAAAGATTTTCGTGCGGCGGTAATAGTCGCTTGCTGCGGCCATCGGGTCGCGAAACAGCCAGCCGACAGGACTGTCCGGATCGGTGAACAGTCTGGGCATGCGTGGCCCGATCAGGCCATCGATGTCGCCTTGCGCCAACAACTGGGACAGCGTCTCTCCCTCGCCGATGTCGGTGACGCGGACATCGGGTGGCAGTTTGAGAGTGATCTTTTCACGCCGCCCGGCCTCGTCGATGCCGCCGCGTACCCATTCGATATCGGACGGCTTGACGCCGAAATCGTCGTCGAGCAGCGCCCGCGCCCAGACATTGGCCGTGAGCTGGTATTCGGGCACGCCGATCCGGCGCCCCTTGAGATCGGCCGGCGCGTCGATGCCCTTGTCGTTCCGCACATAGATGGATGTGTGCCGGAAGGCACGGGACGGAAAGACCGGGACGCCGACATAGGGGCAATCGCCGCGCGCCGTGCGAACCGTGAATGAACTGAGCGAGAGCTCGCAGATATCGAAGTCGACTGTCCTGAAGGCACGAAAGAAGATTTCCTCCGGGGACAGCCTGAGGAACACCGGATCGACGCCGTCAATGCCGATGTCGCCATCGATCAGCGGGCGCGTCCGGTCGTAGTCGCCTACGGCCACCGAGAGGGTCAGCTTGGCCATTGCACGTTCTTTCTGGTGAGCCGCTGCCGGACGCCGAGGCCCGGCAGCGTCGTCGCGCTGTCCGCTATTCCGCAGTCAGCGTGCTGGCATGGTCGATGACAGCCTGGTCGTAGCCCAATAGTTCCTTGACGAAGTCGGCGAGACCCTGGCCATCGAGCGGGTTGATATCGAGCTGGAGCCGTTGGGCCTCGGCGAGGAACTCTGGATCCTGCATGGTCTTGTCGAATGCTCCGCGCAGCACCGCCAGCCGATCCTCCGGGACATTCGGCGGCGCGAGGAACGGGCGGCCGACGATCACGCTCGACATGAGCAGATTGATCGCCTTCTTGTCGAGTTCGTTGCGTGCGAACTCGATGGCGAGGGGCACGTCCCCGCCCATATAGTCGAGCACTTCGGGGTTGTCCTTGGTTCCCCACTGCACCAGAACGTTGACGAGCCTGTTCTCGACGAATTCGGGGTCCGACGATCTCAACCCCGCCCACGAATTGCCGGCGCGGCAGTTCACTTCGCCGCGTTCCATGGCGAGGCTGACGGCATTGCCGTCGGGATAGCCTGGAATGACGTTCATATTGATCCCGAGCAGATTGTTCATCATGCGCGGAAAGATGATCGATTGCGTGGTGACGCCGGGACCGCCGCAGAACAGCTTCTCGCTGTTGGCCTTGAGGTCTTCGATGGTGCGAATGCCGGTGTCGGCCATCACGAACGTGATGCGGTTGGCCATGTCCGGATTGCCAATCCAGCTGAACTTGTTTGGATCAAACTCCAGACCAGGCTCTTTCATCAAAGACGAGAGCGGCAACTGGCCGGAGACGAGCCCCATGACCGTTCCGTCCTGCGGCGCCTGGTTGTAGAGGTAGTTCGCGGCAATCGCCGTGGCGGCGCCCGGCAGGTTCTCGTGGACGAAGGTCGGGTTCCCCGGGATGTATTTGCTCATATATTGGGTGATGAGCCGCGCATAGATGTCGTAGCCGCCGCCGGCCCCATAGCCGATGATCATGCGGATCTGCTTGCCTTCGTAGAAATTGTCCTGAGCCTTTGCGGCCGAACCGCCGGCCAGAGCAAGTGCGCCGGTAACTGCCAGCGCGGTGAACGCGCGGAATACGCTGCGTCGTAGCATTGATGTCCTCCCAAGTCTGCGGAAGCGGCTTGCCTGTCCGTCCCAGGGCATCGTTACGGAATTGCCTAGTCGACACTAGCCACGGCTTGGCGATTTCACATTCGTGTAGCCGCTTCGAGGGAAGTGGAACCACGCTTCCGCGCCGGCGGCTATCGGGACTTACCGAGGCGCGTCCGGGGTTACACCGCGCTCGCGAACACCAGCGACTTGATGACGACCGGAATGACCCCTGGCGGATCGAGCCGCTCGCCGAGATCGACATAGTCGAACTCGCGCAGCTCGACGCCGTCGATGACGACCAGTCGCCACGGACAGCCCAGCTCGTCGGCGAGAATGTGCCCGAGGCTGCGCGCAACGTCGCCTTCGATGACGACGATGAGGACGTTGCGGCTGGTGCGCTTCCAGCCAATACCTGAAAGGATCCCCTCGGCGAAATGGCGCAGGCGCTCATATTCCGGCGAACCCCGCCACGTTGCCGAAATGGCGAGCCAGCTGGCCGTGTCGAACTCGATCTGCTGCATCTGCTCACGGATCGATTTCGCGATGGTCGCCGAGTCCTCTGGATCGCACGACGCCGCGACCAGAACCGGGATGTTGCGGGCGGGCAGCAGGCTCGGGTCGGGCAGATATGTCGTCTTGCCGCTCACCTGCACCGTATGCTGCGACGCACCGATCACCGTGGCGCGGATGCCCTGTCCCGGATCGACCGCCGGAACGCCGAGCCGCTCGGCAAAGCCGGCCGACAGCGCCGCGGCCAGCTCGGGGGCAATGTCGCCGAATCGAGCGGTCTCTCGTCCGAAGACATATTCGGCCACCCCGCCAGAGACGGTGACGAAGTCCACATCGACAGGACGGGCAAGCGGCGCCGTTAGCGCAAGGTCCTGCGCAAGCGGGTCGAGCACCGGCGCCTGCAGATTGTCCAGCACCACCCGGGCGAGCCGCTCGGCGATGCGTCGGCGGTTCGCTGCGTCAGCGAATGTTTTCGGCGTGGCCGAGAGTTCCAACTCGCGCGCAAGGATGCGCGCCGCATCCGTGACATAGGTCCAGCGGCCATCGGCGCCCGTCGCGAGGATACGTCCGCCAACGGCGAACGCGGCGACAGCGGCGATGCCCCCTTTGTCGATCAGCGCCAGCTTGGTGGTGCCGCCGCCGATATCGATATTGACCACGCGCGCCCGCCGTTCGCGCGACAGCGCGATTGCGCCCGAGCCATAGGCGGCCAGCCGGCACTCCAATTCGTGCCCCGCCGTCGCGCAGACGAATGTGCCTGCCTCAGCGGCCAAAGCGTGATCGATGAGCCGGGCGTTCTTCCGCTTGATCGCCTCGCCGGTGAGGATCACCGCACCGCTGTCGATCTCGTCGCGGCGCATCCCGGCGTCGGCGTAGCTGCGCTCGATAAAGCTGCGCAAAGCGTCGATATCGATCGTGCCGCTGCTCTCAAACGGCGTCAGCATGATGGGCGAGCGCCACACGACCTCTCGCCTGACCGGCCGGAAGCGCGACGATAGGCCGTGCGGCTCGCGCTGCATCAGGACTTCAGCAAACAGCAGGTGCGTCGTCGATGAACCTATGTCGATGCCGACAGTACGCAGCCGGATATGTTCCTGGCTCCAGATGAAGTCGCTGGCTTGCTGGCGGGCAAGCGCGGACTCTTCGAGATGCTCGTGGTCGAATTCGGCATCGTGCATGGCGGTAGGTCTCAGTTCCTGGCGACACGCGCCTCGGCGTATTCGGCCATATCCGGTTCCACACCGTTCTTCTCGAGTTCGGCCAGCCACTTCTCATGCAGCCAAGGGTCCTGGTCGGCGAATTCCACCTGGTTCCCGCCCTTCTTGATGTCGGTGTCGACCTTGCCGCCAGCGCTTTCGCGCTTGATGCGCCAGAACGGATAGCGGCGGCTGCCGATCGAGACGGCGAGATATCGCGCCGGCCGGGGCGTCACGTTGAAGTGCTGATGGAAGATCATGTTGGGCGGCGCGTACATCACGCCGTGCTTCCAGGTAACCTCCTTGTAGCCTTCCTCGCCGGGAAAGCCCCAGAGCATGGAATAGCCCTCGCCGGTTACCGCCCAGATGTGGACGCCATCGCTGTGACGGTGCCCCTTTTTGTAGCGCGCCGCAGGAATCTCGGATGTATGGGCATGCATGGTGCCCTCGGCAAGGATGAAGGCGATATTGCTGCCATCGCCACCGCGTTCCCGCCACTTCTGCAGCTCGAAATCGGTGAGATCGGGCACGAAGACCGTTTCCCACATATGGCGGCCCGCCTTGATCGTCTGCAGCACGCCCTCGCCCTGAAAGTGTTTGGGGTCGCCAAAGCGGTCCTCGAAATCGAAGTCGTTTTCGAAGACGAATTTCTCGTTGTGGTAGAGATTGAAGGTGAGGGGCAGCGAGCTGGTGCAGCCGAGCAGGGCCCGCTTGCTGCCAGAACCATTGTAGATCCGGTACCTGGCGTTCAGCGGAATCGCGAACAGGCTCTTTGGACCCCATTCGAACGAATATTCGGACCCGTCCGATCTCTCGATCACCGTCGAGCCAACCCCCTCGAGCACATAGACAAAGCACTCATAGAGATGGCGGCTTGGAACGATGCTCTTGCCGGGGTCGATGTCGAGCAGATAGACCGAGCAGAAATCGCCACGGCCGGTCACGTGGAGGAAAGCGCCGTTGCAGCCGAAACGGGGCCACGGTGCTGTCTCCGATTCGAACGCATCGATGTTGAAGCCCTGGTGGACGGGCAATCCCTCGGCCGCGACCCAGTCGAGATAGGGGTCGAGCAGGAAGCCCTTTTCCTTGTCGGTTCCCAGAAGCTGCAAGGGTACGTCGCCGGCCATCGCTACATCTTTCATAGGTGCGCGCCCATGCTAGCCGACTCTCCGCGGGCCTTGCGTCCTCGAGGTCAGATTTCGCGTATGTGAAGACGGGCCGGGATGCCGCGGCTGTTACGCCTGCCGGCCTTCCAGCGAGGCGGCAATCGTGTTGCGGCGGGTGAACGCCCAGACCCATCCGCCGGCGAGGCACACGACCCCGGCGAGGATTGGCCAGCGCAGACCCAGGGCCTGCGAGGCAAGCCCGACGAGCAGCGCGCCGAGCGCCGGCCCACCCCGGAAGATCATGCCATAGAGACTCAAGACCCGGCCGCGCAGCGACTCGTCGACCGAAAGGTGCAGCGCGGTCTGGGCCGATATCGCCGTGCGCGACATCGAGAAGCCGACAAGCACCAGAGCGGGCAGCGCCACCCAGAAGTTCGTCGTCGCGATGAAGGCAAGGACACCCAGCCCCAGCGTAAGCGTATTGACCAGCAGCATCCGGGACAGGCGCCTGGAGAGCGACGTGGCTCCGATCGAAAGACCGCCCAGGACCGACCCGATCCCCATGGCCGCGGTGAGCGCGGCGAGACCCGCGGGGCCAGCGCCGAAGACCTGGGAAGCAAAGCCGGGCAACATTTCGGTCACCGGCCGCACCCCGATCGTGAGGCAGATCAACAGAACCAGGATCGTCCGCAGCCCCGGATCGGCGATGAAGATCCGGATACCGCCGGCCAGCCGGCTGAGGAAACTCCCATCCGTCGCGCGCGGCACCGCCGGCCCCGTCACGCGAAGCCGGAACAGGATGACGAGGAAGAGCACGTAGGACAACGCGTTGAGCGCGAAGACAATCGCCGTGCCCGAAACGGCGAGCAGGAACCCCGCAATGGCCGGACCGATGAAACGTGCGGTATTGAACGTGACCGAGTTGAGCGCCACCGCATGGGCGAGGTCGTCTCGCGGCAGGAGCGCCGCAATCAGCGAGAGCCGGGCCGGCTGATCGAAGCTGTTGACGATGCCCAGCCACAAGGACAGCGCGAACAACAGGTGGACATTGATCACACCGGTTGCAACCGTTGCAAAGAGCAGGAGGGCCTGCGCCATCGCCAGCGTCTGTGTCGTGCGCATGATCGCCAGCCGGTCGCGGCTGTCGGCGAGCGCACCCGCAAAGGGAGCGAGCAGCACCGTGGGGAAAAGGTCGGCGAAGGCGATGAGCCCCAGCCACAGCGGCGAGCCCGTGAGTTCCCAGGCCAGCCAGCCCACCGCCAGCCGCTGCATCCACGTCCCGACAAGCGACAGGGCATTGCCCGTGGCATAGAGCCGGTAGTTCCGATGCCTGAGCGCGACGGCAAAGCTCGAGTTCCTGAGGAAGTTCATCATCGCGCGAAGCTCGCCTGGATGAGCATGATGGACAATGGCCGCCCCGGATGTGGGACGGCCGTGATCGTCAGAGCGACGGGATGACCTTGAGCGCGGGGATCAGCGTCCCGAGCAGCGAGCCGGGCCAGAACATGTGCAGGAGCAACTCGAACACGAGATAGACGAAGGCGGTAAGGCCGATCGCCTGGCCGAGCACCAGCGGCCACGGCTCCTTGTTCTCGATCCGCATGAACAGGATCACGAACACCGGCAGCGTTGGAATAAAGCCGATCACCGCCATCGTGGCCATGAACCCGACGATCCATCCGAAGAAGATCGCTGCTCGCGTCAGGATGGTGCGATACCCAAGTTCTTCGTTTTCTGAGATCATGTCCATGTGCCCGCGCACATCCGCAGCTTCGCGCTTCCCCCACAGCTGCCCCGCAAGGCTGATGGCCGTGAACAGGGCGGCCGTTACCCCGACCGCTATCGGCACGATCTGCGCCTGCCACGGCCAGTACTGGCTCTGGAAGAGCATGAAACCGAGCAGGGCCAGGACGAAGACATAGAACAGCTGACCCGGCGCGAGGCTCGGCCGGACGGCGCGCCCCTCGAAGACGGACCGCAAGCCACCCTGCATCAGGGCGCCGATCACCGGACGGAGCAGGCCCAGCAGCGCGATGGCAAAAAGCACGATGACAATGGGCCGCGTCAGCCACTCGTAATCGTAGCGGCTGACCGAGATGAACATGTAGCGCTCGATCGTGTCCCCGAGCACGAAGCCAAGGATGAGCGGTGGCCGAGGCCAGCGCAGCTGTTTCATGGCCCAGCCGAGTATCCCGAAGAACATGAGGGCGAACAGGTCGCCCCAGTTGCGGGAACCTTCGTACGCACCGATGAGAATGATGGCGAGCACACACGGCAGGATCAGTGTGTAGCGCAGTGTCGCGAGCTTCGCGAATTGTGGGCTGAACAGATAGCACAGGCCCGCGCCGAGCACGTTGGCGAGCGCGATCGACCAGATCATCGAATAGGTGACGGGCAGGTTCGTCGTCAGCATTTGCGGGCCGGGCACCAGCCCGTGGACGAGGAACGCACCCAGCAGAATTGCCATGCCCGCGCTGCCGGGCACACCGAAGGCGATGGTCGGGACCAGCGCGCCGCCTTCCTTGGCGTTGTTGGCGCTTTCCGAGGCGATGACGCCGCGCACGTCGCCCTGGCCGAAGGTTTCCCTCGCGCCCTTTTCGGTACGGCTCGCATGGCCGTAGGCGAGCCAGTCGATGACCGCCGCGCCGATACCCGGGACGCTGCCGAACGCAGCTCCGAGCCAACTGCAGCGCAGCACCAGCCACCAGTGGCGGAAGCAGTCGAGGGCGCCCTGGATCATCCCCGCGCGAGCCCCGCGCAGGCTGATCGGCGCGTTCGAGATGGCCTTGCGCCCGATCGCCAGATCACAGAGCTCAGGCAGGGCGAACAGTCCGAGGGTGACCGGCAGGAGCGGCAGGCCCTCCCACAGATAGAGAGTCCCGAGAGTCCAGCGTTGCGAGCCGGTTTGTGGGTCTGAACCGACCAGCGCGAACATGATCCCGAGGCATCCGGCGACGAGCCCCCGCAGCGGCGCGGTGCCCGACAGCACCGCGACCATGGTGATGCCGAGGATCGAGAAGGCAAGGAGTTCGGGCGAGCCCATAAAGAGGACCACCGGCCTCAGAATGGGGATGGTGGCAGCGAGCAGAACGGCACCGAACAAGCCGCCCAGCAGCGAGGACATATAGGCCGCGCTCAGCGCCCGCGCCGCTTCGCCCCGCCGGGCCATCGGCAAGCCGTCGAGCACCGTCGCCGCAGAACCCGCGCCACCGGGAACGCCGAAGAGAATGGCCGGGATCGGATCGCCTGTTGCCGTCACGGCCCCGAGGCCGAGCAGGAAGGCGAAGGCGGTATAGGGGTCCATCCCGAAGGTGAAGGGGATCAGCAGCGCGGTGCCGGCGAGTCCGCCGATACCGGGGATGATGCCGAGCACGAGACCAATCACCACACCCAGGAACAGGAAGGCAATCCGGTGCGGCTCGATCAGCAGCGAGAACGCGGTGCCCGCGGCATCAAGAAGTTCCATTCCTCCCCCTGTCACCGGATGTCCGGCGTTTCCTCGACCAGTTCGGCGGCGCCTCCTCCGGCACCGCTCCGCCGCTTCAGTCCGCAGCTAGCCAGCTGCGGGCGACGACACCACTCTCGAACATTTTCGTGATTTCATCGGCGGAGTACCCCGCATTGCAGAGTATCTCCTCGGTGTGCTCCCCCAGCATGGGGCTGTGGCGGCGGATCGATCCCGGTGTCTCGGAAAGCTTGATGGGAAGGCCCGCGATCGAGACCGTTCCGGCGCGCGGATGCTCGAAACTGGTGACCATCTGCCGATCTTTGACCTGCGCTTCGGCGACGACCTGCTCGATATTGTTGACCCGGGTGGCGGGAACCCCCTCCGCATCGAGCAGCGCCACCCATTCGTCGACCGGGCGGCACCGGAAGATCTGCCGGAGCTCGGCGACGAGTTCATCATTTGCGGCCTTGCGTTGTGCCTTGCTCGCAAAGCGCGGATCGCTGATCCATGCCTCGCGCCCGACGACGCGGCAAACCCCCTCCCACATACGATCGGTGAATGCGGCCACCACGATCCAGTCATCTGCCGCTTCGAAGGCGCGGTAGGCGGGCGACAGCGCCATCGAGGCGCCCCGGCGCACGGGGGATTTCCCCGTCGCATAGAAGTAGGTGAAATTATAGGAGAGCATCGCGATCTGTCCCTCGAGCAGCGATGTCTCGACGCGTTGCCCGAGGCCCGTGCGATGCCGCTCCTCGAGCGCCATTAGAACGCCGATGGCCGCGAACATGCCGGCGCCGACATCGGCAACCGAAATGCCCGCCTTCGCGGGGCCGCCATTCTCTTCGCCGGTGACGCTCATGGTTCCGGCATAGGCCTGCATGAAGATGTCGTTGGCGCGGTCCTGCGCACGCGGGCCGGTGGTGCCGAAGCCGCTGATCGAGCAGTAGATCAGGCGCGGATTGAGCGTCTTCAAAGCCTCGTAGCCGAGCCCCAGCGCGTCGAGCGCGCCGACGCGGAAATTGTCGATCACCACGTCGGCGTCGGCAGCCAGCCGGCGCAGCACTTCCTGCCCTGCGGGCGTCTTGAGGTCGATTTCGAGACTGCGCTTGTTGCGGTTTGCCGCTGCGAAATAATACGACAATTGCGCATCGAAGAAGGGGGACCAGCGGCGCGCTTCGTCGCCCGAGCCGGCGCGTTCCACCTTGATCACGTCGGCGCCATAGTCGCCCAGGGTCATGGCGCAGAACGGGCCCGCCATGGCCATGCCGATCTCGATGACCTTGAGCCCACGAAGCGGCCCCGCATTGTCGCCTTGCATTTCAACAGTCCTGACTTGTGCCCGACGGGCCTTGTGCCTCGAACTATCGTGGAAAACGGAAGCAGAGGAACCGACCGGTCCGACTTTTCACGTTTGTGAAGCCTTACCGATCGGCCGGCTTCAGGCCCCCGGAAATACCGGGCGTTCACCCGGCAGCTCCCAGGCCCAGTCGCGTGCACGATCGGCCGGCCACAGGGCGTCGAGCTTGCGCCGCAGGCTCGTCACGTCGGGCGGGCGAGGCGCATCATAACGGCGCGACGTCTGCGTGCCGTCGGCAAGCGTCACCATGATCGAGGTCGGCAGCTTGTTGGGAAAATCGCTGCCCTCTTCAACAGTCAGGGCAATTTTCCGGGCCAGCGCAAGCACCGCGCTGTCGCGCAGGTGACCATCGAGATCCCCGGGACCGAAGCGGCCGGTGAGCAGCATTGCGGCCGTACAGAATGCGGCGCTGTGATCGGCCGTCTCGCGGTTGAGCTTGTGGTTCCCCGGACGCGGACCAATCATGCGTATGGCTTCGCTATTGGTGCCGATAACCACGCTCGCGACCTCCGGTCCACGCCATGCGAGCTTGGCGTGCAGGTCCGCCGCGAGATCGAGCATCGGTTGAATGAAGATCTGCGCCGGGTAGCTCTTGGTCAGCGCCTTGCCCACTCGTGACACGGGCTTCTCATCGAGTCCCAGGACACCTGATACATGCGCGAAGAATCCATCGTCTGCCTCGAACGTGCCCGGAGGCCCTTCGGTGCCGAGCGCGGCCATTTCTATCGCGAACAGTCCCTTCACCGCATTGCGGGCGGCGGCGACGGCGCGCCAATCGGCGATCTTGCCAAGCCGGATGCACCGCAGCACGCCGGCATCGAGCGCCGCGAGCCGCAGGGCATTGCTGGTTTTGGCCGCGTCGAGACCGATCAGCCAGGCGCCACCGGCGGCCACCGCGATCGGCACCAGCGTTGCGGGATCGAAACCGTTCTTGCGCGTCTCGGACTGGTCGGCCATCAGGCAAAGGACATCGTAGGCGACACTTACGGCTTCGATCAGCCGTCGCCAGCCTGCCTGCTGCACCTCCGCCAGCGCGACCAGCGCGGCGACCATGTCGCTGGGATGCACAATGATCCGGCCGACATAGGTATCGTTGAAATCCAGATAGCGCACCGCAACGCCATTGCGCAGGGCCGCTGCCTCGAGCGACCCCCTCCCCGCTCCACTCCACAAATTTGCCGACCCGCCGGCAGCAAACGCGGCCAGGCCGCTGCGACTTACGACGTTGCCGGTGCCGGCGGATACAGCCTCCGCGGCAAGCGCCGAACACAGCGTGTCGGCAAGCAACAGACAGATGCGCGCAGGGTCGGCCAGGGCCGCGAGGGCGGGAACGCGTTCAGCGATCGCCGCGGCGAAATCGGGCGCCACGATCATGATGCCCTGGCCCCCTCGCGCGCCGCCGCCGCAAGGACGCGATCCACGATTTCGGAAGCGAGGCCGAGGTGGTTCATCGGGTCGACCAGCCGGCGCAGCTCGTCCTCGCCGATGCTTCTGGTCACGCGCTGGTCCTCCAACAGCACGTCGATCAGCGGGCGCTTTTCGATCGCCGCCAGACGGGCGAGTTCGTGCATGACATCGTGCGCGACATCGCGGCCCATCGTACGGGCCAGCGCATACATGACCGCCTCGGCGACGATCCCCCCCTGCGTAAGCCCGAGATTGTCGGCCATGGCCTCCGGGAAGACCTGCAGGCGTTCGAGAATCTTGCGGGTATGCTGAAGCGAGCCGTGCGTCATGATCATGATCTGCGGGATCAGCAGCCATTCGGTCGTCATCGCCGAGGCGTCCCGCTCATGCGTCACCAGCATGGCCCCCTGCATCACCGGCACCAGCCCACGGATCAGCTTGCAGGTCGCCGCGACACGCTCGCTATTGATGGGATTTATCTTCTGCGGCATCGTCGAAGAGCCGACCTGATGGGCGGTCTGGCCCTCCGACACCTCGCCGATCTCGGTCGCCGACAGCCGGCCGATTTCCATGTTGATGCGCTCGATCGTGGCCGCGAGAAGTCCTAGGTCGGAAACCATCGCGGCCGTGCGGTCGCGCAGCGTGTACCAGGGCGCGTTGGGCAATCTGAGGCCGAGCCGGGCCGCGAAAGCCTGCTGCACGGCAGCCGCGTCCTTCCCCAGCGACGCGAGCGTCCCCCCACCACCGCCAATCTGCACGATAGAGACACTCGCCGTATCGGCCTCAAGGCGCGTTCGGTGACGGTCGAGCTCGTCTATCCACTGAGCAACCTTGAGGCCGAAGGTGATCGGCAATGCATGCTGCCAGTGCGTGCGCGCTGGCATCGGCGAATCCCGGTAGGTCCTCGCGAGTTCGGCGGCGGCCCCCGTCACCGCCTCGAGCTCGCCTCGGATCAGCACCAGCGCTTCGCGCATCTGAAGCACGAGACCGGTATCGGTGATATCGTTCGTCGTCGCGCCCCAGTGCACATATTTGCCCGACTCCCCCGCCGCCGCCGACAGCATGCGTAGGGCCGGCATCAGGATGTGGCGTCCCGAATCGATGTTGCGCGAGATCTCGTCGAGATCAAAACTTTCGGCATTCGCCTCCGCCCGGATGCGCTCGGCATCCCGGCGCGGAATTACCCCGACTTCGGCTTCAGCTTCCGCGAGCGCCGCCCAACTGTCGAGCCAGCTCTGCAGGAGCTTGCGGGAGTCGAAAACGGCTCGCATCCGAGCCGAGCCGAAGACATTACCCATGATCTTGCAGTCGAGCGTCGTCGGCATCGGTCCTCCTTCCCAAGGCCTAAAAAGGCTGGTGACTTAGGTCTCGGGCCGCGTTCGGACGCAAGGCAAAACCCCCGAATGAGCGCCCTCAAGGACGGAATTTCACATATGTGAAACGATTGGAGCTTGGCCTACGCCGCCCGAAGCGCTGTTATGCGCATGCGCGTCGGATCGAGAGCCATGTGGCAGGGCAGCGCGCGAAGTGGATGGAGAAATGGTCGACAGCACCGTCAAATCGGCGCAGCGCGTCCTCGCGATTTTCGAGTTCTTTGCGGAGCGGCAGCGCCCGGCGACCTTGATGCAGATCGCTCGCGCGCTCGGCTATCCGCCTTCCAGCGCGTCGGCCATTCTCAAGAGCATGCAGATGCTCGGTTACCTCGAATACGAGCGCACCACCCGCACCTTCGTGCCGACCCTGCGAGCAGCCTTGCTGGGAATCTGGGTCAATGAGGCCCTGCTTGGGGACAGCACGATTCTGGGGCTGATGATGGAGCTGCGCGACACCGCGCGGGCCACTGTCGTGCTCGGGGCGCAGGTGGGCCTGCAGGTGCGCTATATTCACGTGATGAAGGCACCCGAATATTCACCGCCTGCGCACTTCATCTCGGGCTGCGTGCGGCCGCTGCAGCGGTCGGCAGTGGGCTATGTTCTGTTGAGCCTCAGACGCGATCGCGAAGTTCTGGCACTCAATCGCCGGCTCAACGCGGAAGAGCCGAATCCCGAGCGACGCGTTCCCGGTGACGTCCTGCTTGAAAAGCTGCGTATCACGCGGCGGCAAGGCTACGCCTACACCGAAGGAGCGGCGACACCGGGCGGCGGCATGATTGCGATGCTGCTGGCCGCCCCTGTGCACCAGCCGCCGGTCGTGCTCGGGCTCGGCGCACCGCTGACGATGCTGCGACAGAAGAAGGAGAGCCTGGTCGCTGCCCTGCGTCACACGGTAGAGCTTCACCGCCTTCGCATGGAGGCCGAGTGGAACGAGCGCGCCGTACCGGACCTGCGCCTGACGGCTTAGCCCGGTCTCAGCGCCGCGGCGCCTCGGGAAGCTCGCCGGTGAAAGTCGGCTTCCGCTTTTCCGCGAACGCGGCCTTGGCCTCGGCCCCGTCGGGCGTCAGGTTGAGATAGCGGTGCATGGCCGTGCCGGCCTCGAGCAGATTGGAGAAGCCGGCCATGTCGAGCAAAAGATTGGTAGCACTCTTGGTGTAGCGCATGGCCACCGGCGGGAGACTGGCGAGGGTGTCGGTGTAATCGGCGACCGCGGCGTCGAGCTCGGCCTCGGGAACGCACTTATTGATTAGTCCCCAATCGAGCGCGGTCTGGGCTGAGATGCGGCGGCCGAGCAAGGCAAGTTCCAGTGACCGGGCGCGGCCGATGGTGAACAGGTGCGAGCCCCCGCCATGATTGCCGGCCTGAATCTCGCCCATCTGAAAGAACGCCGTATCGACCGACACGACCAAGTCGCACGCCGTTGCGAGATAGCAGCCCCCACCGATCGCCGGTCCATTGACCCGCGCCACCACCGGCTTGAAGTTGCGCTGGATTCTTTGTCGCGCCGCGATGTTCCAGCGACCGTAATCGTCCCGGTCACGCGCGGTCGCGCCGCGGCTGAATTTGAGGTCCTGCCCGGCTGAAAACACATTGCCCTCAGCCGTGAGGACGACACAGCGACAGTCTGTTTCGTTCTCGGCCACGTCGAAGGCATCTGTCAGTTCTCTGAACATGCGCAAATCGTGGGCGTTCCGCACCTCGGGTCGGTTGAGGACGACGCGCCAGACTGGACCAGTGGTCTCAAGGCGGATGGTCTCGTAGCTGTGGGCGGCCATGGCAATATCTCCTAGAATGCGTCTTGTCGGTCGAAGCGGCCCCAGTCGGCGCCCTTCTGCTTCACCAAGGCGATGAGCCCGCCGCTGCGCAGCATGTTGAGCAGGAATGGCTGCACAGGATTTGCTTTGAGTTCGACGCCCGTCGTCTCATTGATCACCCGCCCGTCGATGAGGTCAGCCCTGACCACGTCCCCGTCTTTCACCGCCTCCGAGATACCCGGACATTCGAGGATCGGCAGTCCGATCTCGAAGCAGTTGCGCAGCCAGGTCCGCGCGTAGCTCTCGGCGATCACTCCGCCGACACCAGTGGCCTGAAGCGTCTTGGGCGCCCTAGCCCGACCGGACGATTGTCCGAAGTGCTTGCCGGCCACGACGATATCGCCCTTGGCGACCTCGGTGGGAAACGCCGGGTTGAGGTTCTCCAGCACATGCTGGACGGCCTCGCTCATCGGGCTGAAGAGATAGCGGGTCGCGACGATCTGGTCGGTCGGCACATCGTCGCCGAACACCCACGCCTTGCCGTGCAGGTTGAGGCTGACCGGTTCCTTGTCGCTCATCACATGAACTCCCTGGGGTCGACGATCTTGCCGGCCACTGCTGCCGCCGCGACGGAGAGCGACGAGGCGAGGTACATCTGCGCCTCCGGGCTGCCGTTGCGGCCGGGGAAATTGCGTACGTGGGTCGAGATCATCGCCTCGCCCTTGGCCATGGCGCCCATATTGACCGCCTGGTTGCCACCGGTGGAGGGCGGGAACCAGGTCGCGCCCTGCTCGTGCAACAGGCCTAGATTGCCGTTCGCCACAGCCTCTGAGAAGACTTGGCGGCTACCCGGCACAATGTTGAAATTGACATTCGAATTCTTCTTCGCCCTGGCGAGGATCTGCGCCGCCGCTTCGATGTCGAGGCTGCGTCCACCGCCGTGCCCGCCAAGCTCTGCCCATTGCACGGGCGTACCCGCCATTGAGGAGATCGGCCGCACATTTCCTACCGTCGGCGGGCAGGCGATCTGCGGCTCGATGGTGCTGATATCCCAGGTCCAGGTGGCGCCGTAGCTCGTGCCGGGATCGTCATGGACGATCTCGAACGGCGCGGCGCCGACAGCCTCCGCGAAACGCTCGGTCTTGGCATCGGGCTCGACATAGGCGCATTTGGCGCCGACATCGACCGCCATGAGCGTGAACAGAAACCGATCCCAGACCTCGAGCGTCTCGATATAGCTGCCGCTCAGCCTGATGGCGCAGTAATTGGCTCGCCCCTCGCCAATCGTCGCGCAGAGCCAGAGCGCGATGTCGCGTGCGGTGGTTCCCGGCCGCGCCTCGCCATTGAGGATGATGTGGATGCTTTCGGGCACGCGGAACCAGGCCTGGGAGAACGGCATTACAGTGCCGGCATAGGAGTCGTTTCCCAGCGCAGCGGCGAAGCATCCCATCACGCCCTGTGCAGGCGTATGACTGTCGGAACCTACAACGACCTGCCCCGGTCGAACGTGACCATATTGCAGCGCGACATTGTGGATGTTTCCACTGCCGCAATCGTAGAGCTTCATGCCGTATTCGCGGCAGAACTTTCGGTTCTCGACCAGTACCTCCGCCTTCTCCTCGCTGGGTGGCGAGAAGATGTGGTCGAATACCATGACGATGCGGTCCGGATGCGCCATCGTCCCCCCGACCTTTTGCTGGAACACCTGCCGGGAGCTCCGTCCCGACAGGTCGTGCAGAAGCGCGGTGTCGATCTCGGCCACCACGATGTCGCCGGGCGTCACCGATGCTTTGCCGCTGGCGCGGGCCAGGACTTTTTCGACAAGGTTCATCGGTCTTTGCACCTCCGGAGCGGCTGCGACTGCCCGGCTATAGCCGTCGGCGTTTCGGCGTGACAAGGCCGCGTCGCCGGCGTGGCGTGCATTTCACGAATATGAAAACGAGCGCCTCGAACAGCGCGGCGGATTGCTCCGCCGGGGCTGCTCTGGCAGTTGGGCAGCAGGCAATGCGGGGAGAACAGTGAGCATGTCCGGGTTTCGTCTTGGAGTTCGCGATGGCCGTGCCGTACTGATCGACAATGGACAGTCCATCGATGTGGCGACCCGTTCAGCCGGCAGGTTTGACGAAGATGTCATGGCGCTCTATCGCGCCTGGGACACCTTCGCACCATGGGCCGGCGAGCAGCGGGCGAGCAGCTCCGATCCATGGGTAAGAGACGAGGACCTCGGCCTGTGTGTCCCACGACCACGCAACGTTTTCGCCATCGGCGTCAACTATCGCGACCATATCGCGGAGGCGCATATGGAAATTCCACAGCGTCCGATGGTGTTTGCGAAATTCCCCGCGTGCTTGGCTGACGGCAACGCGCCTATCCCGTTGACCTCCAATCGCGTCGACTGGGAGGCCGAGTTGGTCGCCGTGGTTGGCCGCGGCGGCAAGAACATAGCCGCCAAGAACTGGCACGGTGTCATTGCCGGCGTGACCGTGGGGCAGGACATTTCCGACCGCCGCTGCCAGTTCGGCGATAAGCCACCGCAATTTTCGATGGGCAAGTCGGCTGAGGCATTCGGCCCGATCGGACCCTCCGTGGTGAGCCTCGGCACGTTGCCCGATCCACTCGACCTCGCCATCTCCTGCTCGATCAATGGCGAAGTCATGCAGGCGAGCCGTACCAGCCAGATGATCTTCGATCTCGGTGCGCTCGTCGCGTTCATTTCGCAATGGGTGCCCTTGGAACCTGGCGACCTCATTTTCACCGGCACCCCCGGCGGAACCGGCGGCCTGCGCGATCCCCGCCGCTATCTTGCGCCCGGGGACGAGTTGACCACGACAATCGAGCACATCGGCGCCATCCGGAACCAATGCCACTAGACACTAGCGTCGGGCCGCGGCGTCGGCGGTATTAGCCACCCAGCGTCGTGCCACCCCGGCCGCGCTCACAGATCGACGACGACGAGCTGCCACGTGTTGAGGGCCGGCAGGACCGCGGCGACGCGATCGCCATCCATGTGCGTGGCAATAGGTTCGAGGCGTCCCGAACCATCTGGATCTGCCGCGTAGACCTGGGGCTGCCGACCGCAGAGTCCCCTGACACGCAAGGTCGCTTCGCCAGCAGCGCTCATGGGCGGACGCGGCGCGTCCCACAACGTATCGGTCTGCCCGCACAGGTTGATGAGATGGACGACTAGACGGTCACCGTCGCGAACGATACGGCGCCAGACCTTGCCGGCTTCTGCCGTTACGCTGATTGCGGCGTTGGCGAACGTCACATCGAGGTCGCCATTGTAATCACCCGCGTAGGAATGCGTGACCTCATGGAGATGCGCCGGCATCAAGAGCTCGTCATGCACGACGAGGAAATCATACCAGCGCTTGAGCAACGCCCTTGTGCTCTCCTCCATCACATGGTTGCGCACATAATATGGATCGACGAGCAAGCGGTCGGTCTCGCCCGCGAGGATCTGGGTGCCGCCATGCGAAAAGAGCGTCGCCATGGTGAGCGCCGCGGCGCGATCGCACTCGGCAGCGGGCGCCGTGTCGTAGACGTGCTGGTATGCGGCCATGACGAAGGGCTTGCCCGGCCCCGCTGCGCGCCCGCGCGTCACCGTGTCGGCCAGGGACTGCAGCGTGAGTTGGGGTGCCCATGGTTCGACATAAAGCGCATCCTGCGGCGCACTCGCCGTGAGACCCGTCGGGAAGTCGTTGACGTTGTTGAAGACGAGGTGTGCCTCGGGCAGCGCCGCGCGGACCTTTTCGATCATGGTGACGATCGACGCCGCCACATCGACGTCGGCGCCATCGGCTCGAATGGCACGCTTGGGATAGCCGTACTGGTCGAGATGGTAGCCGTCGAAGCCGAGAGCCGCCGTTGACTGGCAGAGATCGGCCGCGAAATGCTCCAGCCAGTCGGGCGCCGCCGGATCGACGATGAACAGGAAATCGCCCAACGACCAGGGCGTGCCGTCCGCCCTGAGCAGGGCCCGGTGCTTCCAGCTGTCCCACTCGCGTGCACCCACCCCATAGACCGCCGCATAGCCGAGGGCACGCGAGCCGGCCGCCTGCACCGCCTGCACGAGTGCCCGCACCGTGGACAAGGCGATGGGCTGGTCGAGCGGATCGAGATAGATCTCGCCCCCGCCCATCAGATCGGCATGGCGATACGCCCAGTCGTAGAACATAACGCCATCGAGGTGCAGCCGTCGCACGGTGTCGCTCAGGCCGGTCAATTCCTTGCCGGGGGGAAAGCTCGCAACGAAGCCGTAGCGCAGGCGCTCGCGGCTGTCGGCCCGCACATCGATGGCGGTTCGCAGTTCCCCCCACTCGACGGCGTAGCCGCCTGCCGGCAGGCGCGGCAGCCTGATGAGGCTTCCACCCTTGTGCACCTCCTCGGCCACGAGTTCGGCGAGATGCCAGACACGCAGGGTGCCGGTGGGCGCCGCGCCGCGCAGCTCGATTTCGATTGGTTCGTTCGGGTCGAACGAGGCCTTGGTGGGCAGCAGTTCAGCCATGTTATCCCTTGACCGCCCCGGCCGTGAGGCCTTGCACGAAGTGACGCTGGAAGATGAGGAACACCACGATCACCGGCAAGATCGCGATGATCGAGGCCGCAAAGACCAGCCCCCATTGCGTGCCGCGCGGCCCCTGCAGCAGCGCGATCGCGATGGGCAGCGTCTTGTTCTGGGGGCTTGTGATGCTGGTGAGAGCCCAGGCGTATTCGTCCCACGTGGCAAGGAAGGTGAAGATTGTCGCCGTGGCGATCGCCGGTCGCGCCAACGGTAGTGCGAGGCCCGTGAAGCGGCGCCAGTCGCTCGCGCCGTCGATCTGCATGGCATCGTCGAGTTCCTGCGGCAGTGCTTCGAAGAAGCCGCGCAGCAGAAACGTGTTGAGGGCCAGGGTGCCCGCTACATAGTATACGATGAGCCCCCACAGCGTATCGATGAGCCCAAGCCATTTGGCGAGCACGAATTGCGGCACGATCAGCATCAGCGCGGGAATCATCAGCCCCAGGAGCAGGATACGGAACAGCCACTCGCGGCCACGAAAGCGATATCGCGCAAAGCCATAGGCCATCATGGCGCTGAGCAGCACCGAGAGCGCCGTCGCTGTCACCGCCACCGTCAGCGAGTTGAGGAAATACTGCCCGAAATCGCCGCGCACGAGCACGCGCTCATAGTTCGACAGCGTCGCCGGGTCGGGAACGAATTGGGGCGGAATCTTCAGCACATATTGCTGCGCCTTGAAGCTGGTCGAGACCATGTAGAGAAACGGCGTCACCATCACCAGCGCGCCGACGGCAAGCGTTGTGAGACGCAGCGCCTCCGCAGGAGAAGGGTGCCGGCTCATTGCACTGCCTCATTGCGGAAGAAGCGGAGCTGGATCGCCGACAGCGCAAAGACCAGCGTGGTCAGCAACACCGCAATGGTCGAGCCATAGCCGAAATCGAGAAAGGCGAACGTGGTCCGGTACATGTAGGTGAGCACCACATCGGTTGAGCCGCCGGGCGCGCCGTCGGTCATTGCCTGCACCGAGACGAACACATTGAGCCCGCCGATCACCAACATGATCGTGACGAAGGCCATCGTCGGCCAGATCGCGGGGACCGTGACGCTGAGGAAGCGTCGCCACGCTCCGGCGCCATCGATCTTTGCGGCCTCGATCAGCGCAGTGGGGACGCCCTGCAGGGCGGCGATGAAGATCATCATCGACCAGCCGATGCCCTTCCACACGCCCAGAGCGCAGATCGCGACCATTGCCGTGGCGCGCTCGGACAGCCATGAGACCTGCAGCCCGAGCAGATAATTGATCAGGCCGCGATCGGCGAACAGGTATTTGAACAGCAAGGTGACCACGACCCAGCTCGTCACCACCGGCAGATAGTAGAGCACGCGGAAGAGCGGCTGCGCGGGGCTCGATTTTTGCAGCAGCAGCGCAACGCCGAGGCCAAGCGCGATCTGCGGCGGGACGGTGAACAGCATGTAGATGCCGCTGTTCGAGAGGCTGAGCCACAGATGTTCGTCGGAAACGGCCCGGACATAGTTGGTGGCTCCGATGAAGGTACTCACCGCCCCGGCCACGACTTTGTAGTCGTAGACGCTCATCAGAACGGCCTGCGCCATGGGATAGAGCACGAGGACCGCATAGATGAGAAACCCCGGCGCGATGAACAGCGCCGGAGCCAAATAGGACCGCCAAGCCATTGTGCCCGAGTGCATTCCCGCTCCCGCCCCGTGCGACGCCCCGGAGGAGGAGCGCCGCGCGAGTGTGGGGGAGGATTGCCCGCGGACCAAGTCCGTCATGAATGCTCTTCAGCCAGAAGCCCGTCGATCTGCGCGGCAGCCTTGCTGAGCGCTTCCTGCACCGAAACCTCGCCCTTGAAGGCGGCCGTGAGCTCGGTGTTGAGGATGCCATCCACCTTGCTCGCCGACGAGATGGCGAGGCGGTTCTTGGCGGTTTTGAGCTGCTCGGCAAATGTCGCATAGAACGGCGCGATGGCGCTCTGCTGCTCCGCATAGGCCGGGATCACGGTCATCTGGCCGGTCTTGGCCATTTCGACCTGGAACTGCTCGGACTGGGTGAAGCGCACGAACTCGAGCGCCGCCTCCTGGTTGGGCGACGACGCGGTCACGACGATGTCTTCACCGCCCACCACGCTCACCGAGCCGCCAGGGCCTGCGGGGATCGGCGCGTAGATCGGCGTGAAGTCCGGATACTGGTCTTTCCAGATCCCCGCCATCCACGGTCCGTCAAAAATATTGGCATATTCCTCAGACGGCAATCCGTCCGAGGTACCGGTCGCGCCCTGATTGCCGATGATGAGGTTTGGAATGTGGCCGGCATTGTAGAGGTCGACCAGCATTTGAATGGTCGCGACGTTCTGCTCGGAGTCGAGATAGCCGGTGGCCCTGGTGAGTTCCGGATCGGTGATGTCGCCGCCACCCGACCAGATCCAGGGCATGATATTCCACGCGCCGAGCCCGCCGTCGGCGAACACGGACATGCCGGCATCCTTGAGCTTGGCTGCCGAAGCCTTGAGCTCGTCGAACGTCGCCGGCGGCGCGCTCAGCCCGGCCGCGTCGAGCGCCGCCTGGCTGGTGACCAGCACGCGCGTATTGGTATCGAGCGGCAGTCCGTAATACTTGCCCTGATAGAGGTTGGTCGCAAGCACGCCCGGATAGGTCCTGCCGGCGAGTTCGTCGAAATCAGTCATCGCGTCGGAAAGGGGTACCAGGACGCCGAGCTTGGCGAATTGCGGCACCCAGCCCAGATCGGCGCGCACCAGATCGGGCAGCTCGCCGCCCGCGGCCGAGGTCGTCAGCTTCTGCAGCAGCGAGTCGTAGGGCACATCGACATACTGCACCTTGATGCCGGGATGCGCGGCTTCGAAGGCGGGGATCAACGTGTTGTTGAGCGCATCCTGCTGGGTGGAGTTGCCGCCATTGCCGTACGAACCCCAGAACGTGATGGTCACATCCTGCGCAAGAGCCGGGAGAGCGAGCATGACGGCCGCACCGGCAACCATCGAGAGCAACGCGCTGCGGCGCGTCGTGGCGAATTTCATCGTGGGGTCCTCCTCCTGAGCCGGGCCACTGGCCGGGCCCGTCCTAATTGTTTTATGACGGAACTAATTAGGGTGTCAATCGCCTCGCAGAGTGGCATGACTTGGCACATTAAGTTTCTTGGCAAAATTAACTCGATAGACTAATGCGCTCATTGAGGAGGGCCAAGCCGACGCATGAGAATTACCACGCCACGCTGGACACCTGGCACCGGGGCTACCCGGGCCGTCGCGCTCGAGGTGCTGATCCACGGCCCCCTGTCGCGCAGCGAAGTGGCGCGGCGTCTTGACCTGTCCTCGGCCTCGCTCACGCGCCTCGCCAATCCGCTGCTCGACAGCGGCCTTCTCGTCGAAGCCGGCGAACAGGCCGACGGCCGCGTCGGCCGGCCGCAGCAATTGCTCGATATCGTGCCCGAATCGCGCCGCTTCATCGGCATGAAGCTGATGGTGGACGAAGTTCAGGGCGCAACGACGGACCTGCGCGCCAACGTGACGGCGACCGAGTCGCGGCCGCTCACCGCCACCGACCCACAGAGTGTCGTTGCAACGATTGCCGAGCTGGCGAAATCACTGGCCCGCGGTACGCCCGACATCACCGCGATCGGCATCGGCGCAGGCGCCCTGGTCGCGGCGCATGGCGTGGTCCGCAGTGCGCCCTTTCTCAAATGGAGCGATGTTTCACTTGGACAGATGGTGGAGGCTGCGACCGGCATCCCCACCATCATCGAGAACGACCTCATCGCCTTCACCGAATATGAGCACTGGTTTGGCGCTGGCCGCGGCCTCGATCGCTTTGCCGTGGTGACGCTGGGCGCCGGCATCGGCTACGGCCTCGTCATCCACGACGAAATCGTGCGCAATGACGACTATGGCATCGGCCTCATCGGCCACTGGCCGCTCGACCCGTTCGGGCCCGTCTGCGCGGAGGGCCACCGCGGTTGCGCCAAGGCCATTCTCACTGACGCCGCCATCAGCCAGTCGGTGTCGCAGGCGCTGGGCCGTCCGCTCGGCTACAAGGCCGCATTGAATCTCGCGGCCTCCGGCGAGCCCGCCGCGCGCCGCATCGTCGACGATGCCGGGCGTGGCCTCGGCCGCCTGCTGGCCGCGATCGCCAATCTCACCATGCCCGAAACCGTGGTGATCGGGGGCGAAGGCGCTCGCCTCGCTTCCGTTGCCTCGGAAGCGGTCGAGGCGGGCCTGCGCGCCGATCGCGACCCACGCACCGCGCCGCTGCCGCTCACCATCCGTTCCGGCGACAACGTCGAATGGTGCCGCGGCGCAGCCGTTGTGGCAATCCAGACGTTCGTGCTGGGACACCGCAGCGACGAGCCCTGATCGAGACAGTATGACCGACAAGCCCCGCCACTGGTGGCAGACCGCCACCGTTTACCAGATCTACCCGCGTAGTTTCGCCGACGCCAATGGCGACGGCATCGGCGACATTCCCGGCATCATCGGCAAGCTCGACTATCTGCGGGATCTGGGCATCGGCGTCATCTGGCTCTCGCCCATCTGCGCTTCGCCGATGCGCGACAATGGCTACGACATTTCGGACTACCATGCGATCGCGCCCGAGTTTGGCACGCTCGACGATTTCGACCGACTCGTCGCCGAGGCGAAGGCGCGCGGCATCGGCATCCTGCTCGATCTCGTGGTGAACCACACCTCCGACCGGCACCGCTGGTTCCTTGATGCGCGCCGCTCTCGCGCGAGCCGCTATCGCAACTACTATGTCTGGCGCGATCCGGCGCCCGATGGTGGCCCGCCCAACGACCTCGCCTCGACCTTCGGTGGCCCGGCCTGGACGCTCGATCCCGTGACCGGCCAGTACTGGTTCCACCAGTTCGCTCCCGAGCAGCCGGACCTCAACTGGGCCAACCCCGAGCTGCGCACCGAAATCTACCGCATGATGAACTGGTGGCTCGACCGCGGCATCGCCGGCTTCCGCATGGACGTGATCAACCTCATCGCCAAGGAGCCCAACAACGGCATTACCGCCGACGGCCCCAAGCTGCACGACTATTTGCAGGAGATGCACCGCGAGACGCTTGCCGGCCGCGACGTGCTGACGGTCGGTGAGAGCTGGAGCGCAACGCCCGAGACCGGCCTGCTCTATTCCGGCCGCGACCGCAACGAGCTCTCGATGGTCTTCCAGTTCGAGCACGTGGTGCAGCAGTGGCACGAAACCTGGGGCAAATGGGCGCCCAAGCCCTTCAACCTCGTCGCGCTCAAACGCACCATCTCGCGGTGGCAGAGCGCGCTCGCCGACGATGGCTGGAACTCGCTGTTCTGGGGCAATCACGACCTGCCGCGCGCCGTCTCCAAATATGGCGACGACGCCGGCTATCGCGCGGAATCCGCCAAGATGCTGGCGACGGTGCTGCATTTGCTCAAAGGCACGCCCTATGTCTATCAGGGCGAGGAGATCGGCATGACCAATGTGCCGTTCACATCCATTGGCCAATACCGCGACATCGAAACCCTCAACATGCACCGCCTGCATCTGGAGGCGGGCCTGCCCGAAGTCGACTTCATCCGCGGCGCAAACGCCAATGCGCGCGACAACTCGCGCACGCCGATGCAGTGGAACGCCAGTCCACATGCCGGGTTTACAGTTGGCACGCCGTGGATCGAGGCGAACCCGAACTATGTGCACATCAACGTGGCGGCGGAGCAGGCCAATCCCCACTCGATCCTGGCGCACTATCGCCGCCTGATCGCGTTACGCAAAGATTTGCCGATAATCGTTGAGGGGCGTTACCGCTCCTGGCTCGACGACCACCCGTACGTCATGGCTTACACACGCAGCCTGGGGGACCAATGCCTCCTGGTGCTCGCCAACTTTACGGCGCGGTCCGTGACGATAGAAATACCCGAACCCCTGCGCGGCACCTGGATCACTCTCGTCGGGGCGGCAGAGGCGGCAGTCGATATACACCCGACGCAATCATTGGCACCCTTCGAAGCTGGTGCTTGGATCCGAACATCGGACGGGAACCCTTCCCACGCGTACCAGGCAGCGGGCAGCCATCAGGGGTGGCCCTAGCCTCATCTCCTGATCAAGCTAGTGAATCGGGGTGGCGCATGCGGCGGCTCGGTCGAGATTTCTCCAGTTTCACTGGTGGCCGATCATAGCCCTCTTATGCCGCCCGCACGCCGTTCGTTGGCCCGGAGGCGCACTGCCGCGACCACGCTGCTCGACTGTCGCCTCAGCAAACATTGTTGCAGTCGCCGCCCGGGCACTCAGGGCCGTTGCCGGCAAGTCTGGGTAATCCCGCTCTGACCGATCAACAAACGCCGTGTGCAGCGCTCGCGTTTCGACTATTCGAAAACCTGTGTGGTGACGGTCCGGGATCGGATGAAATCCCAATTGAGGGTGACGCCGAGCCCAGGCCCGTCGGGGACGGGATAGCAGCCGTCGGCACCGACATCCTCAAGCTGGTCGGAGTAGTTTTCAAACACTGGTGGCACGGGATTGGCCGCTCCCGGCGCGACGATGGCGAGTTCGTAGAAATTGGTGTTGCGGATGGCACCAATGCAGTGCCGATGCGCCGGGCCCACAGCGTGCAGTTCAACATCGAGGCCGAAAGATTCGGCGAGATGGGCGATCTTCATGGTGCCGGTGATGCCCAGATCCAGCTCCGGGTCCGCCCGCACAAAATCGGTCGACTCGGAGGCGATCCAATCGGCCTTCGGCTCGAGACCACGCACATGCTCGGTCAGCAGCAACGGGGTGCGCAGCAACTGGCGCAACTTGCGATAGACGTGCTGCGAAACCCCGCCATCCATCAGCGGATCCTCGTACCAGAAATAGTCGGCATCATCGCAGGCGCGACCGAGATAGAGGGCGTCGGCGAAGGTCTGTATTTCGCAGGACGGGTCCAGCATCAGCTTCATGCGATCGCCGATGCGATGGCGCAGGTAGCGCACATTCTCGGCCTCGCGCCGCACGTCGCCGCCGGCCCAGCCGTGAATCTTGTAAGCGCGGAAGCCGAGGTCGTAACTTGCCTCGGCGAAGTCGGCATAGTGCTCCTTTGTGGAGAACGCGCCCTCTTCAGCCCCCACCTGAGTACTCACATACGCCGGAAGGCGCTGGCGGAAGCCGCCCAGCAGCGTGCTGACTGAGGTGTCGAGCGAGCGTCCGGCAAGGTCCCACAGGGCGATGTCGAGGGGACCGGCACCCAGAAATCCCCATTGCCGGGTGAAGCGCTTCATCTCATTGTAGATCGCTTCGCGTTGGCTCGGGTCGCGACCGATGAGCAGCGGCGCGGTCATCAGCACCTGGCCGAGAATGGCGCGCTTGCCGCCGAAGCTGCAGGCATACTCGCCGATGGCGCCGCCGGCGGTGCGAATCACGACAACGAAATTTGAAAGTGTGCTGCGGGCACCGAGTTTCAGGTGGCGGTGCAGCCCCTGGCCCAGCTGCAGATCGTCCACGTCATAGGTGTATTCGTGGACTTCGATACGCTGAATGCTGTCCATGGGGCTGGCCAAAAACAGCCGACCGATCCGGGATCGGCGGTGAGGACGGGAGCGGGGTGGCTTGCACCACCCCGCGGAAGGGCGTCAGTTCAGCGGGATCTCGACTTCGAGACGCTCCTGCAGATCGGCAAGAATGTCAGCCGTGCTGCGGTCGGTGGCGAACATCTCGACGACAGCATCGGCAACCAGCTTGGTCCACAGGCCATAGTTCTCCATGACCTTCTGGTTCTCCGGTAGCACCGAGACGGCGCGCGACTTGCCGTCAAGCATGATCGCGACCTGCTCGGGGAACTTGTTGGTCAGAGCTTCGGTGGTCGCGCCCTCGCGCGGCGGCGGCACCGAGAGGGCCTCGCCATACTTCTGCTGGAAGTCGGCACGGGCGGCAGTGGCGATGAAATCGCAGACCAGGGCGCGCTTCTGCGGGCTGATATTGGCAGGGATATGAAGGCTGTTGCTCACCGAGCCAGGCTGCACTTCGAACGGGGCGAGGGCAAAGCCGACATGATCCTTGACGGCGGGATCGGCTTCATCGAGCGCCTGTTGCCAGAAGTAGTTGCCATCGAGAAGCATGGCAGCGCTGCCGTTGAAGAAGAATTCATTGCGCTCCATTTCGCCGGCACCCTGCGGGGCGTTGGCATGCACCTTGCGGAAGGCGTCGAGCGTCGCGACCACCTCGGGGTCAGTGAGGTTGTAGTTGTCGCCGTCGGTCCAGGAAAGTCCCTGCCCGGTGACGAACATCGAGGCCTGCAGGAACGCATCGGCGTCGGCCTTGGTCACACCGGCAAAGCCGACATAGTCCTCGCCCATGGCGTCAATCTTCTCGACAGCGGTGACCAGCTCATCCATCGAGGTAGGGACGTCCACTCCCGCCGCCTCGAAGATCTGCTTGTTGTAGAACAGGTGGTACGCATACGAGTTGAGCAGCAGGCCCTGGGTTTGGCCATTCCAGCTCATGTAGGACTGCAGGCCGCCGAACTGCGAGAGCGTGTCGTCGGTGAAGCAGCTCTCGATCTCGCCAAACCAGCCCTGGGCGGCGAAGCCCACGAAACTGCGGCTGATCATGTGCACGATGTCGGGTGGCGTGCCCGCGGCAAAGCGCGTCGCCAACAGGTCCGAGTGGCGGCTACCTGGCGAGTTGGTGAAGTTCACCTTGACGCCCGGATTGCGAGACTCGAAGTCGTCGATCACCGCGCGCCACCAGGCCGAGGTTGACGCCTCGTCTGCCTGGAATGAAGGGAATTCGAGCACAATGTCCTGCGCCTGTGCCGGCGCAGCAAGCAGCAAGGCCGAGGCGAGGATGGCCGCACCGCTCGCGGTGCCGAGCCCGCCGAAGCGGGCCACCTTCTTGGTCGTTGATTTGCGCATAGATACCTCCCTGGGGCGTCAACGCGGGACGAGCTTGTCCCGTGGTGCGTAAGCCTCGCTTCGACGGGCTGACAGAACAATGAGCGAATCCCACATCGCTTACTCCTTCACCGCACCTCCGGTGAGCCCCTCGACCAGCAGTTGCTGAAGCAGAAGGAAGATCACAACGAGCGGAATTGTCGCCACCAGGCCAGTGGCCATCAAGCCCTGCCAGTCGGCGGTGTACTCACCGATGAAGGTTACGACACCGATGGTGAGGGTCCAGGCGCCGTCGGAGAGCAGCAGGGTGGAAGCGTAAAGGAAGTCGGCCCACGCCCAAATCGAAGTGAAGGCCAGAACCGCACCGATTGCCGGCCCCGATACGGGCAGCACGACGAGAAGGAAGGTCTGGATCCGGCTCGCGCCATCAATGGCCGCCGCCTCCTCGAGATCATAGGGCACGGAGTCGAAGTACGTCTTCATCATCCAGGCCGAAAAGGGCGATGTTGTCGACGCCACTGCGAAGCCCACCGCCAGTGGATTGCTTATTAGCCCCAACGCCGAGAAGGCCTGAAAGATCGGAATGATGATGAGCGTCGACGGCAACACCAACGACATCAGCAACAGATATCCGACCACATCGCGCAGCTTGCCGCGCGCACGCGATATGGCATAGCCCGCCGGGAGCGAGACGATGAGTGTGACGACGATCGCCACCACCGTCACAATCACCGAATTGGTGAGCCAGGTGAGCACTGGTCGCTCGGTGAAGATTCGCACAAACGCGCTGAAGTCGAGCGTCTCGAGCGAAGGCACCAGCCGCGGGTTGCGGTTCAACACCTGGCGGGTGGGAGAGACGATGGTGACGAACAGCCAGTAGATCGGCGTCAGCAGGGCAGCGGCCATCACCCACGCGGCCACCGGGCGGTAGGACGGGAGAAAGCGGAGGGCGTTCATCGGAAATACTCTTTGCGCAACCAGTTGTAACCAAGTCCGGCAAGCAACGCCGCGACGATGGTGGTCAGCACACCGGTCGCCGACGCCGCCTCAAGTCGGAAGAACCGGAAAGCTTCGTTGTAGATCCGGATAGCCAGAGTCTCGGTCGCGTTCACGGGGCCGCCTCCGGTGAGCGGGTAGATGAAGTCGAACTCCTTGAAAGACAGGAGCGATGTGATGATGACCGAGAGCATTAGCGCCGGCATGATCGAAGGCAGAGTTATGTTCCAGAATTTCTGAAGGGCATTGGCCCCGTCTATGTCTGCTGCCTCGTAGAGCGAGGTTGGAATGGCCTTCATCGAGGCGATCAGCGACATGGCGATGAAGGGATAGGTCTTCCAGATAGTGGGAATCAGGACGCCGGCCATGGCGTAGTTCACCGTAGTGAGCCACCCGATGCGCTTCTCGATCAGACCCGTCCACAGCAGGATGGCGTTGACGACGCCGAAGCCCTCATTGAGCATCCACAGGAATAGAATGGCAACAACGACGCCCGGGACCGCCCAGGGCAGCAGCAGCAGCAGCTGGACGATGCCGCGCGAGGGGAAACGGTATTGCAGGACAAGGGCGGTCGACATCCCGATGATCAGCGAGCCGCCAACGGCACACACGACATAGATCACGCTGCGCCAGAGCGTCGGCAGAAATTCGCCGCTCGCCAGCAGCTTCTGGTAGTGTTCGAGGCTGAAAGGACCACCGAATATGTTACCGATCTGAAAGCTGTGGCCCGCACGGAAGCTGAGAATGGCGACAATGACACCCGGCAGGACGAGGAACACGAACACCAGCACCACCGCGGGAAGTAGCGGCAGCAGTGGCAGCTTGTTGAATCTGTAATTTGGCGCTGAGGCCATCGGGCTCCCTCGTCTTGCGGTGTTCGACCTGCGATCCGGCGCGCAGTTTTCGATCCCTTCCAAAGGCAGGGATGCATTTCAATGATCGATTGGTCCTATTCCGGTCGGAGCACGCCAGCCGCTGCACGTAAAGCTCAGCGAATTGTCGCACATGAATGCCTAGTCTTCAGACTGTCAGGCGGAGATGTGTTCACCAGCCTGACCCGAACAATTGAGCTTAAGACGACCTATCGCGGGACTCCGGGCCCGCACGGATCAGTGAAAGGAAGCAATCCGTGGACGCGCACTCTGCCAGCATCGCAGATCGATTCAAGCGACTTTACTCGCCGGCCATTTGCGACGCCCTCGACGATCTTGGCCTGAGACACCAGGCTATGGATCACAACATTCGACCGCTCGACCCCGGAATGGTCGTTGCGGGTCCGGCGTTCACCATTGTGGGGCGGCCCGACGCGTCGACCGACACCAAGACTCGCATGGGCCCCACGGTCATCGACCAGTTCCGCCCCGGCGTCGTGGCTGTTTATGCCACCAATGGCGAAAACGTGACGGGCGTGTGGGGCGAGCTTTGGAGCGCGGGAGCGGCGGCACGGGGCTGCGTTGGTGCCGTAGTCGATGGCGGCATCCGAGATACGGGATTTATCCGCCGCTCCAACTTCCAGATCTTCCACCGCTTCTGCGCTCCCTATGACGCGATCGGCCGGTTCAATGTCGTCGATTTCGAGAGCCGCGCATCGGTAGGTGGCGTCCTGGTGTCGCCTGGCGATTACATCTTCGGCGACGAGGACGGGATCGTCGTGGTGCCCAAGGACGCAATCATGGATGTGCTGACGAAGGCCGAGGACGTCAGCGACAAGGAAAGCAAGATCCGTGGCGAGATTGGCGGCAACCGCTCGCTGGCCGAACTCTACCGGGAGTATGGCAAGTTCTAGCGGAGGCGCGGCTATTCGCCGCCATCGTCGCGGGGCTCGGGGGGAGTGGCTTGCCGGCCGGTATCCGCGGTGCGATCATTGCGCCGGATGAAGCGCACGGCGCGACTGTCGGGATCGGCATGAACCACCGCATCGATAGCGCAGATCGCCTCGCGGAGCTTGCGGTCCAGCTCCTCGCTCAATTGCCGGGGCAAGTTGAGCGGCTCGGAATAGCGCGGCTCCCAGCCGACCATATAGGCGAGTTCGACGCCGATCTGGGTGCCCAGCACGAAACCCAGCCGATGATAGCGCGTGAGGTTCGGACAGGCCTCGCCACTGACATAGGATTGCAGAGTGCGTCGGTCGATGCCGGTCGCCTCCGAAACATCGACAAGCGACCAGGGCCGGCCGGGGCCGATCATCTTCTGTAAGCGGTAGCCGAGCCGCGCTGCCACGGCGGCGGGCGTCATGTCCTCTACATTGAGCGGGCGGCGGAACTCGGCCAGTGATTCGATCCCGTCGGTCCCATCAGAACCGGCAATGATCTCGTCGTCGCGCTCCAGCGAGGCCGCGCCAAAATCATCGAGGCCGAGTACCTCGTCGAGTACACTGACACTCTGCGAGATGTGACGGCGCAATTCGAGCAGGTCGACGGCCTCGGGCGGCACGACCGCCGAGCGTGGCGGCCAGCCCTTCATCATGTTGGTCTCGATGCCGATCTCCGGACCGAGGACCGCGAGCAACTGATTATATTTGGCGAGGCTCGGGCAGGCGGTGCCCTGGACGTAGGCTTTCAGCGTGCGCACATCGATTTGGGTGCGCGCCGCGACACCGAAATAGCTCCAGCGGCGGCCGGTGCCCACAAACTTCTGCAACTGATAGCTGAGACGTTCAGTGACGACCTGAGGAGTGATCTCCCATGCCGAATGTACGGGCCTGAACCGCCGCGGTGGAGTCATTGTATCCGCTACCAGGCTGGCATGGAGGGTAACCAGCCCGGACGCGCGCTGTCGGCGAGGCTGGGATTCAGGAACCGATCCACGGCGGCACCGGACGTTGCAAGTTTGTTGTACTTGTCGAGCTTTGCCTCATCGACCTCGATACCCAGGCCCGGACCTTCGGGCGGCGCGATACGACCATCGACGGGGAGGAGCATCGGCCCCTTGATGATATCGTCGGTGAGATGCAGGTACATGGCATCAGCGGCTAAATAGCAATGCGGCATGGCCACGCCGGCGTGAATCATCGCCGCCCAGCCGATACCGAGTTCGGTGCTCGAGTGAATGCCGACATCGAGGCCCATCGTGGCGCACATCCGGTCGAGCTCGATCGTGGGGCGCATGCCCCCCCAGTACCACAGGTCGGACAAGACGATATCGACGGCGCCGGCGGCAAGGCCGGGCCCGAACTCCTCGAACTTGGTTACGCACATATTGGTCGAAAGTGGCATGTTCACGTTGCTGCGCACCGTCGCCATCGAGTTGATGCCCTGCACCGGATCCTCAAGATACTCGAGGCCAATCTTTTCGAGATCGCGGGCAATGCGGATCGCCGTTCCGACGGTCCATGACCCCTGCGGATCAAGCCGCAGCCGCATATCGCGACCAAAAGCATCACGCAGCGCCTCCAGGCTGTCGCGGTCAGTTTCCGGAGAGAAATAGCCGCCCTTCAGCTTGAGGGTATCAAGGCCATAGGCGTCGACCCAGCGGCGCGCCAGATCGACGACATCGGCGGGCGTGTGAACCTCTTCTTTTCCGGCATCATTGGCGTGCGAGTAGAAGAGATAGCCGGAGACCGGGATCGTGTCGTGGACCTTGCCGCCCAGCAATTCATAGGCGGGGACCCCGGCGGCCTTGCCCTGCAGGTCGATGCACGCCATCTCGATGCCGGCCATGATCGGTTCCATGGCCTGCCAAGGATAGTAGTTCCAGTTGCGGATGCGCGTGGAAGTGATGGTGGTGCTCCACGGGCTCACGCCGCGCAGCATGTGCTCGAACGTCTGCAGCATTTCAGGCTTGATCCGCGCGGAGACGTCACCCCAGCCCACGAGGCCGTTGTCGGTCGTGATCTTGATGATGGTGCGGGACCAACTCTTGAGCGAGCCATAGCTGGTGAGGATGGCGGCGCGACCGGGAATGGTCACCGGAATGCCTTCAATACTCTCGATCTTCACGCGTTCCTCCGCTGTCGTTCATCGCGTTACCGGGCTGTCCTGTTACACACGGCCCCACGGCCGATTCAATGTGCGAGTCCGACAGTGGGCTGCATCGGGGGAGTGTTCGAAAAGGACAGTGAAATGCTCCCGCCCACGGGCTCAGTCTCACGCCCGACCTGCTGGTGCCAAGGGGTGAGATATGAACACAGGACTTAACAACAAGCGCGTGCTGATTACGGGCGCATCGCAGGGAATGGGGCGTGGCATGGCGCTCGCTTTCGCCGAGGAAGGTGCTCGGGTAATCGTCACGGACATCGACGATGTGCGCGGCGAGCAGACGGCGGTCGACATCAGAGCAACCGGTGCCGAGGCCGAATATCGCCGTCTGGACGTGGCCAACCGGGCCGAGGTGTTCGAGGTCGTCACGTCCATCATCGAGCGTTTCGGTGGTCTCGACATACTGGTCAACAATGCCGGCATCAGCAGCTTCTCGACAATCGAGGAGATGACCGAGGGCGTCTGGGACAAGGTCCAGGCCGTGAATGTGAAGGGACCGCTGTTCACGATGCAAGCCGTGCTGCCGGCGATGAAGCGCCAGGGTGGTGGCCGCATCGTCAATCTCTGCTCCGTGGTCTCCAAGCAGGCGGGGAGCCTGCCATATTCGCACTATTCGGCGTCGAAGGCCGCGGTGTGGAACCTCACCATGTCGGCGGCGCGTGAGTTCGCGGCCTTCGGGATCACGGTCAATGGCGTGGCGCCGGGTTCGATCATCAACACCGACTTCTCGAAGGGCTTCAACCTCAGCAATGATCCCGACGTGGTCGGCCAAGTCATTCCGCTGCGCCGCCGCGGCGAGCCGGAGGATGTCGTGCCAGCAGTCATCTTCCTCGCCTCGGAGCAGGCCCGCTACATCACGGGAGAACTCATCGACGTGAATGGCGGGCTGCGCATGGACTAGGTGTGCGCGTCGACTTCATCGATCCCTGTTGCCTGCCACCGATAGCGGCAGATGAAGCCCAGTCGCTCATGTGCAGCGCGCCAGTCAAGGCAGGCACCGTGCCCCGCCGGCGCCTCACCACGAGCGGCGAGTCCGGGATACCACTCGGCAACGAGTTCTGCTGTCGTCTGTGAGGCAAAGACCGTGGGGGCACAGATGTTGAAGAGGTCGAACCCGGTCGGGTTCAATTCGAGCGCTATCCGGACCGCGCGCGCCGCGTCGCGTACGTCGACATAGGCCCACTGACTCTTCGCGCCCTGCGCCGGATTGTTGAGCCGACCAGCAACACAGACGTCGAAGGCATCGGGTGTCCAGATGACGGGAAAGCGCAGAACCCTGGCCTGCAGCCGGTCCTGATCGGACAGCATCCGGGCCAGTTGTTCGGTGGCCAGCTTGGACAAGCTGTAGCCATCGGTCGGCCGGCAGGGATGGTCCTCGTCCACTGGCAGATAATCCGGCTCGATCACGACGGGCGACCAGGGCAGGCCCAGCACCGACTGGCTGGAGGCGACGATCACATTGGTGATGCCCCGAACTGCGGCCGAGAACAGGACGTTCGCGGTCATCAGCACATTGTCGGCGTACACCGTGGCGATGTCGGCGCTGTGCGGGGTCGGCCAGGCCGCGAGATGCACGACACCGCCGACACCGTCGATGCTTGAGGCGACACCGTCCCGGTCGCGCAGGTCTGCGAGAAGGCCGGCCGGCGTTGCAATCCGATCGATGGCGCGGACCTCGTGTCCTGCCTCCCGCAATTGGCGCACCACTTCACGCCCGAGCTTGCCGGCGGCGCCGGTTACCGCGACCAGCATGCTACAGCACACGGCCGCGCGCGGTGACGGCGGCAAACTTCACGACCTTGTCGCCAGCAACAAGCGCCACTTCGTCGACGAGGTTGCTGACCACGCACGCATGGTTGGGAAGGATCCGCAGGCGGGTGCCGACGGGCAGGTCGTGGCGCGGCGTGGCGAACTGGATATAGCCATGCTCTTCGTCGAGACGCGGGATGGTCGCGTCGGGAATGCCGAGCACCGCCCCATAGCCCTTAAGGCCGATGAGATCACTGGTCAGCGATTTTGTGCCCGCGTCGATGATGGCGCGTTCCGGCGAGGGCCGGCTGACGATCGTCGCGAGCACGGTGATGGCGCAGTCCTCGACGCGGCAAATGCCACGCTCCAAGCGCGAGCGGTCGTTGTATACGTAGGTCCCGGCGCGGTACTCGTTGACTGTCCCCAGTCCGAGCACCGACCACATGTCGGGCGTCCCGCCGGTTGAGATGCGTATCGCGGCCAGTCCCTTCTCGCCCGCAAGCAGATTGGCGCGAATGAAGAAATCCTCGGCGGCCAGTCGGCCGCCGGGCGGCGGGTAGTTCATCCATCCTGCAAATTGAAGGCCGTTCATGGCAGAGATTGCCGCGGCGAGATCGACCGCCGCCTCCGGGCTGCCGACGCCGCAGCGCCGTCCGCCCGTATCGCATTCAACGAGCACGTCGAGGCGCAGCCCGGCTTCCAGCATGACCCGGTCGAGCCCTTTGGCAACGACGAGGGAATCGGTGACCACGGACAGCCTTGTGCGCCGCGCCAATGCCGCGAGGCGCTTCAGCTTCGCCTCTCCCACAATGTTGTAGCTGACCAGGATATCGTGGATCCCGGCATCGGCCATCGCCTCAGCTTCCCCCAGTTTTTGGCAGGTGATTCCTACCGCACCGGCGGCGATTTGCTGCCGGGCGAGCAGCGCCAGCTTGTGCGTCTTGATATGCGGCCTGTTCGCGATGCCCAACCGGTCGCATTGGGCCTGCCAGCGACTTATGTTGCGCCCGGCAATGTCGACATCGACAAGCGGAACGGGTGTCTCAAGCTGCTCGAACCCGGCCACCAGGGCGTCGAGATCGGGAGAGTCGTCATCAGGTGGGCGCGACTGTGGCGTCATAAAAGGAGCTCGATTTGTGCAGCGTTGAACGGCCTTAGCCGTAATTGCCATGCGGCGCAGGTCAATGTGCTATCCACACAATGACGCTTCGCTCCCGACAGGAAGGATGCGCCGGGTTCGCGAGCCGATGATCGGATAGCAGACGCCCCCGCTTAGTCCCTCGGGGTCTGTGGCAGCGATACCGTCGACCGCCGGCGTTGGAAATGAGAACGAACATCACGACCGGCATTAGCGCGAGCACCCTCATCGCCAGCCGTTTGAAGTGATCCTGCCGACCAGCTAGCGGCACTGCAGCCGGATACTGTAACTTGCGGCCGTTACGCGCCGCAGTCACTACCATCCCTGCTCGGCTCGAAATGGCGAAGGGCTCTGACCGCAGAGCCGACGGAAGTCACGGCTGAAATGATATGGATCAGCGTAGCCGCAGCGCCGGCCGACTTCGGCGATGCTGAGCGCGCGGTCGGCAAGCAAGCGGCGTGCTCGATTGATGCGCTCGCGCCTGAGCCAATTGATAGGCGAAATGCCCAGACGCCGCTTGAATATTCGATGGAGCTGGGAGGGACTGAGAGCGGCCAGGCGTGCCATGTCCGGAATGGCCCAAGGCCAATCGAGGTCGGTCCGTATTCGCTCCACGACCTCGCTCAGGCGCTCCTCAAACCGGTCAGAACCGATCAATCCCTGCCGACGTGCCCGTCGTCCGAGGACCTCGGCCAAGATATCGCTGATAGCCGCGCTTGTGATCGCGGGAGAAATTGCCTCTGAAAGCCTGGTGGCTCCTATTCCGCGCTCGGTCATCGCACTGGTTTCTTCATCCGGCGCGCCGGCAAACACGGGCTCGTCAGCCGCTCGCGCCATCGACGGCTTCCACGGCCGCCTCGCAAGCAGCGAGCAGGTGCAGGTGGAGTTAGGCTTTGCCCAACACGCACCCTGGGTCGAGCAATTCGCGCGCTGGTGGCAGCTTGGATTTTCGCAGTGGCGCGCCCCCTCGGACAGCGATTCGACACTGAGCTTTCTGTGCGAACTGGGCGCCCCCCTACGCCGTCACCGGCCCCGACGGACGCGATCTCTCCGATCGCTGGGTCGATTCGCTTGTTCTCAAGGACCTCGCCCAACAGCTGTGGGTTGCGAGTGGAGCGGCCCAATGACGACGATGCTCTTCACGCCGACCACGTCCTCACCATAGATGCGGTTAACCGGACGATCGCCGACGCCGTCGTCGTCGAAGGCGACCGTATCGCCGCGGTCGGAACCGCCGCTGAGCTGCAAGCCCGCTATCCGGCCGCTGCAGTGCGCCGGCTCGCCGACCGTTCGCTCATGGCGGGCCTCGTCAACGCGACGAACGATAAGAACGCCGCTCTTTTGCCGCAGCCTCAGAGGAATGAGCCTAAGTTTCCTCGGTCTGGTCTCTTTTCCGCAAACCCGGGGGTTTGAGCCTCTATGGACCATGATGGCGCCGGTATTGTCACTATGCCGGAAACTCGGGCATGTGCCGTCGGTCTTGTAGTCGCTCAGCATGGTTGAGGGCCTATCTGTCGGTGCGGCTCAGAGGTGAGCTGCGTGGGTCGCCGTTGGTCGGACTAACAGGCGATGATCCGCTGCGTACGCAATGGATCAGATCAGTGCTCAGTGATCGCTCTGATCCCGAGCCCCAGTCGGTCTCGAGGCCTTCTGGACGGGGCTGTTCGCGGCCGTAGAGCAGCGCGGCGAACAAAGCGTCGTCGATGCCGTCGAGAGCTTCATCCTCGCGGGACGGCTCGCCAAGCGAACGCCCGAGGAACGCGAGCGGCTGATTGCGATTGCCCGCGTGATTGCAACCAGCCCCGCACTGCGTGCCCGCGAACGCGCCTCATACGATCATGCTGCTGAGCAAATGGCCGTTATTGTCGAGCGGACCGCTGCGGTTGGAGGGGATGCACTGGCTGGTGCTCACATGTTGCTCGCGGTCCACAAGGCGCTCGTCGCCTTTTCGCGCGAGCAGCTGCTCGCCGGTACCAACGAACGATTGCTGAGCCGCCGCGTTGCGGCCCGTGCGCGGAGCGGCTTCGCGCTGCTGCGGCGGGGGCTCGATATCTGAATTCGGGGCACGACTCGAAAGGAGAAGTGCATGACCGATCTCACAGAAAAAACGGCGTTCGTGACGGGCTCGTCCCGCGGCATCGGGGCCGCGGTCGCGCGCAGGCTGGCGCAAGCGGGTGCGCGGGTCGCCCTGCATGGGCGCGACGAGGCGGCACTCGCCGCGCTGAGCCGTGAGCTGCCATCGAGCACTGTGGTCACCGGCGATCTCACGGACCGCGCGGTTGCGCCGCGGCTGGTCGAAGAGGTGCTGGGGACCTTCGGTACGCTCGATATCCTCGTCGCCAATGCAGGCGGCAGTCACGCACCGCCAAGGCCGATCGAGGAGATCACCGACGAGGTCTGGGATTCCGATATCGACGCCAATCTCGGTGCCACCTTCCGGACGGTCCGGGCCTTCCTGCCCGCGATGAAGAAGGTAGGGCGCGGTGTGATCGTTACCGTTGCATCATCCGCGGGCCGCAGGACCTCCCCGCTGTCACCGGTACCCTATGGCTCGGCCAAGGCCGCGGTGATCCACTTCACCCAGTATGTCGCGGCCCAAGCTGGGCCCGCGGGCATCCGAGCCAATTGCGTGACGCCCGAAGCCATCATGACCGACAACAATCTCGAGCGCATTCCACTCGAAACGCAGCGGCAGATGATCGCCACGCATCCCGTTCGCCGTCTCGGCACGCCGGAAGACGTCGCCGCCGCGGTGCTCTATCTGGCATCGAACGATGCGGGCTGGATCTCAGGGACGGTGCTCGAAGTCGATGGCGGCAGTGTGTTGGCCTGACGCACCGATCCGGCGGCGCCGGGGTCCCGGCTCATGCTCGAGCGCGTCGCAGCGCCTGCGGCGGTTGCCCGAGGCCGCGCAGGAAGGCGCGGCGCATGCGGCCGGGATCGCCAAAGCCCATCTTCTCGGCGATGCGCTCGAAAGAGTCGCCGCTGCTTTCGACCGCGGTCCGCGCCGTTTCGAGCCGCAGGCGCTCGACGGCCTTGGCGGGCGTGGTGCCGGTTTCGGCGGTGAAGGCGCGGGCGAAGTTGCGCGGACTCATCGCGGCGCGCTCGGCGAGGTGCTCGACGGTAAGCCGTTCGTCGAGGTTGAGGCGCATCCAGTCAATCAAGTTCGCGAAGCGGCCGGTCCGTCCACCGAGCTCGACCAGCGCGGAGAATTGCGATTGGCCGCCCGGCCGCCGCTGATGGACCACCAGTTGCTGCGCAACGCGACGCCCCATGTCGGGGCCGAGATCGTCCTCGATCAGCGCGAGCGCGAGATCGATACCCGCGGAGATGCCCGCCGAGGTCCAGATGTTGCCGTCATGGATGAAGATGCGCTCGGCATCCACCTTCACGTTCGGGTAACTGCGCTGCAGGCGCTCGGTGCTGTCCCAATGCGTAGTGGCACGCCTGCCGTCGAGCAGTCCGGCCTCGGCAAGGAGGAAGGCGCCCGAACAGACGCTGGCGATGCGACGGGCCGTTACGGCCTTGAGCCAGGCGACGATCTGGTTCGCAGCCGTCGGCGAGCGGATGATCTCACCGCCCGATACGATAATCGTATCGAAGGGTCCCTCGCGCAGAGGTTCGGCGGCAAGGCTGACGCCGGCCGAGCTTTCCACGCGCCCCGTCGCGCGGGAAATGCCGGGAGCCATCACGGTGAGGTCGTAGCTCCCTGGCCGGTAGCGCTCCGCCATCTCGAACGCGGCCGTCGGTCCGGCTGTGTCCAGCAGCTGGAAGCCGGGGTGAAGAATGACGGCAACGCTTCGTGTCATGGCAGGTTTCGCCCGATTTATGTCATTTCGGCCATTGTCGGGCCTGAATAGACTGCAGTCAACCTGCAAACCCGGAGGACCAGAATGAGGAAGCGCATGATTGTGTGGGGACTCATTGGTGTTGTGATCATCGCGGCGGGCGGTTTCGCTGTTTGGCTCGCGACGCTGCCGGCTGATGTTACGGCAGCGCCGCCGCCCGTGCCGGCGACAGAGTCGGCTGCGGTGCTCGAGGCCCTCAAGCCCAAGCGCGAGCGCCCCGTCGTTGCCGTTATCGGCCTCAACGACGCAACCGAAACGACCGACTACATCGTGCCGGCGGGCATCCTGCGGCGCGCGGACGTCGCCGAAGTGCTGCTGCTCGCGGCGGCTCCGGGCCCGGTGCAGCTCTATCCTGCACTGAACGCGGTCGAGCCCGATGCGACGGTCGCCGAGTTCGACGCGGCTCATCCCGATGGCGCGGATTATGTGATCGTCCCGGCGATGAGCCGCGACGACGATCCGACGGTGATGGCCTGGCTACGCCAGCAGTCGGACAAGGGGGCGATGATCCTATCCGTCTGTGCGGGAGCCAAAGTAGCTGCGGCGGCAGGCCTGCTCGATGGCAAGCGTGCCACGACGCACTGGTACTATCTCAAGGACCTCCTCAACCGGAATCCCACGATTGACTACGTTGCGGACCGCCGCTTCGTCATCGACGGGCGGGTGGCATCGACCACTGGCATTACGGCTTCGACCCCGATGATGCTCACACTGATCGAGGCCATCGGCGGTCGCGACAAGGTAGAGGCCGTGGCTCGCGATCTCGGTGTCGACCATTGGGATGCGCGACATGCGAGCATCTCATTCCGCTTCAGCCGGCCATTTGCAAGCACCGTCCTGGGCAACGTGCTCGCCTTCTGGAACCGCGATGAGTTCGGCATCGCGCTGGAGCCCGGGATCGACGAAGTTGCCTTGGCTCACATCGCCGATGCGTGGTCGCGTACCTACAGGTCCAAGGCGGTCACCTACGCAGCGTCGAACGCGGCAGTCGTAACGGCGAACGGGATACGCGTTCTGCCGGGCAAGGTGGCGGAAGACTGGCCTCAAGAACGTGTGGTCTCGGTACACGCCGACCAGCCTGAGACAGTCCTCGATCTCAATCTTGCGGCGATCGCGGACCGCTACGGCCCGAGCACGGCCAAGGTGGTCGCCATGCAGCTCGAATATCCCGGCCCGACCGCGGTTCAATGAGGCGAGGTAAAATGTCCAAATCGATCCTTTACATGTCCATGTCGCTCGACGGCTACATTGCCGGCCCCAACGACAATCCGCAGAATCCCGGGGGCGATCGCTTCATGCGGCTCCACGAATGGTTCGGCGACTTCTCACGACCGGACGGGCCAGTAGGCGAGCTGTTCGATGAGATGAACGATTTCGGCGCCATCCTCGCGGGCCGGAATACGGTCGAGCAGGTCGATCACTGGAACGGCGACCGGAACGGCGTTCGTATCTTCGTTCCATCACACCGGCCGCCCGATCCCGCGACCGCGAAATATCGGCTGGTCACCTATGTGACCGACGGGATCGAGAGCGCGATGGCGCAGGCCAAGGCCGCCGCCGGCGACCGCCACGTTCTGGTGCATGGCGCCTACACCGCCCAGAGCGCACTCGAGGCCGGCGTTCTCGACGAGTTGCAGATCCATCTGATCCCGGTGCTGTTCGGCGGTGGCAAGCGGCAATTCGATGTGCTGCGCGAGCGTGTCGAACTTGAAGTCCTCAGGGTGATCGATACGCCCGAGGCGACGCATATCCGCTATCGCGTGAACGGCCGGCGCGAGGCGCCGTGACAGCATCGTCTAACGCAAGAGGTACTTATGAGCGCGCATATCCAATACGAGCAGATTCCAGGGGCAGGAACCAGCTCAGCCATGTTCGAGCAGCCGGAGCTGCGAAGCGGCATATCTGCGTTCCTTGTGAATATTCCGAAGGGGCGCGGGCCCAAGGCCCACAAGCATCCTTACGCCGAAACGTTTTTCATTCACTCGGGGGTGGGCGAATTCGTTGTGGACGGATTGGCGCATAAGGCGGACGCGGGGGATATCGTCGTCGTCCACGCTGGCGAAGTCCATCAGTTTACGAGTGTCGGGGATGTGCCTCTTGCTATGACCTGCGTCCACGCGTCGGACAAAATGGAGACCGAATGGATATAGCTTCGTCCGCCGCGTGCGGCGGCAAGGGCATTTCGACCTGCGGCCCGGACGTGTGGCCTCGAGGAAATGACACGTTCCGCACAGCCACCTTTGCCGCCGCACTCGCGATCATCACGCAGACTGACCTGCTGATGGGTTCATCGAGCCGGAACTAAAGCACGACACTCCCAAAGGCGTGTTCGAGCAATAGGGGAGGACCAGCCCAGATGCAGCCCGGCGGCCGCGGCAGGCGCATGGATCGACCAACAGGAGGACAGCCATGTCACGTGTCTATGTTCAGAACTTCTCGATCTCACTCGATGGCTTTGGAGCCGGCGAGGGGCTCAGTCGCGAGGCACCCTTCGGCCATGCGGGCGAACGGCTGCACGAATGGATGTTCGAGACGCGATGGTGGCATGAGAGAAGCGGCGAGCTGGGCGGAACCAGCGGAATCGATGACATCCTTGTCCGCCGGCACGATATCGGAATCGGTGCCGAGATCATGGGTGCCGGTAAGTACGGCTATCCAGGGTGGAACGACAACCCCGACTGGAAGGGTTGGTGGGGGCCAAATCCGCCGTTCCATTCGCCGGTCTTCGTTATGACCCGTCACACGCGTCCGCCCATCAAAATGGAAGGCGGCACCTCGTTCCATTTCGTCGATGCTTCGCCGGCCGAGGTCCTCGAGTCGGCGCGCGAGGCAGCCAAAGGCCTCGGCGTTCGCATCGGGGGCGGTGCAACCGTCATCCGCGACTTTCTGGCAGCCGGCCTCGTCGATCACGCGCATATTGTCGTGGTACCGATCCTGATCGGCCGCGGTACTCGTCTTTGGGACGGCCTCGAGGCCCTGGACAAGAGTTACGAGGTGGAAGCGGTCGCGTCGCCGAGCGGGGTCGTGCATGTGACGATGTCACGACACAGTGGTTGATCATCGAGGCGAGGCCCGGCAGGCGCTGCGACGGGCGCGCAGGGATTTGATCGGCGGTCAGGCACACCGCGCAGGCTCATTTCTTGGGAAGCCTTGCGCTCCATGCCAGCGAATACTTCGATTGGAACATGCTTAGCGCGCCGCCCTGCACCGGGAGGGTGGCCTGCTGCTCGGCCGGCATACCTCCGGCTTCGAGTAACGCGATGGCTCTTTCTCGCTGCCTGGCCTCGGTAGCCTGTCTGCCATCCTCCCAGCTGTCGAAGCCGGCATCGACAAAACCAAGGAGCAGGGCTGCCCGCTCGAAATCTCCATCGTGAGCCAGGAACTCCGGAATAGCCACACCGCGCAGCTCATGGTGTCATGGATGTCCGCTACTGGCCCGGAGCGGACTCGCTTCATCTGGCGAAAAACTTGTGGTTGCGGGGCAGGGCTTGCTCTCGGCCCTGACTAGTCGCACGACAGTACTGAAGGTGTACTTGGCGCTTTCAGCCACCGGACCGGAGACGGTTGACCAGTTCTGGTAGGTCGGCCACGCTGACGAGGGTGTAGTCCGGCGCCGCGAGGTCTGGATCGACGAGCTTCCCTTTGCCGGTGCCAACCATGGCGGCCAGCGCGCCGAGAGCATGCGCACCGGCGATGTCTGTGGTCTGGTCGTCGCCCACAATCAACGTGTCATGGGCCCCACTCTTCGCATCTTCCAGCGCGCCACGGAAGAACGCGGTCGAGGGCTTTCCGGCCAGGGTAGCTACGCGACCGCTTGCTGCTTCCAGTGCAGCCACGAAGGCACCAGCATCCAGCATCGCACCGTCGGCGGCGTCCCAGTAAAGGTTTCGCTGCAGCGCCAGCAGGCGGCTCCCGCTCCGGAGCAGTCGGAAGGCCGCGCTCAGGTTTTCATAGGTGAAGCGCTCACCGACGTCGCCCACGACGACATAGTCCGGGGCCGTTCTGTTCAGGGGTAGCCCCCTAAACAAGTGCGCCACTCCGTCCGGGAGGAAGAGGTCGGAGAAGCTCGCCCGCTCCTCGACAAGGAGGCGTTGGGCCGCGCTGGCGGCCGTGTGGATATGTGCTGGCTGGATCCCTTCAAATCCAAGCTCGACGAGTTCTGCCGCCAGCACCTCAGCCGAACGTGAGCTGATGTTGGTGAGAAGACGGACACCAAGTCCGCAGCGGGTGAGTTCGGCCAGCGCGTGGGGCGCACCCGGTACGGCTCTGCCACTCTCGACCAGCGTTCCTTCGATATCGATCAGCAGTGTGTTGATCACTCAATCCCTCCCAGGATCCCTAGCAGAACGCAGGCTGATGAACACTCGCGCTATGTCGGCATGAGCGCTCCGCTGAAGGTCAGCTATCACGCTCTCCCTGTTCGGTCCGGCTTCTGAATGGCTTGTTGATGCCGCCCTCACGGCTGCTTGCGTAGAGCGCCGTCTCCGCCGGGCTGAGCTCGTAGCTCGCGGTATAGGCGCGGCGTTCAGGAAAAAGCTTGGTCCCGTCGAAGCGGTAAAGCTCCTCCTTCGTCAGGCGGCGCATCATGTCCGACACGTCGACCTTGTGTACGCCCTCCCGGAATCTGCCTTCGAAGCGATCGCCGTCGAGAAGCCCCATAAATAGCTGGAAGTCTGCTTCCTTCCCATTGTGCGGCGTAGCCGACATCAGGAGCAGATTGCGCGTTCTGGTCCCAAGCAACCTGCCAAGCTGATAGCGTTTGGTCTCTTTCACCTCGTTACCGAAGAACGAGGCAGACATGCGATGTGCCTCATCACAGATGACTAAGTCCCACTCCGGTGCCGCTTCGAGCTTCGCCTGCAGCTCTGCCGAGCGCGACAACATATCGAGTCGCACGATCAGGCGCTTCTTCTCGGCAAAGGGGTTGCCTGTGAGCGAGGCTTCGATCTGCTCACGGCTTAAGAGATCGAAGCCGAGGGCGAACTTCTCACCAAGCTCGTCCTGCCATTGTTCGACGAGACTGCCGGGCGCAACGATCATGCAGCGCTCGAGGTCACCGCGAATGATCAGTTCCTTAATGAGCAGACCCGCCATGATCGTCTTGCCGGCCCCCGGATCGTCGGCAAGCAGGAAGCGAAGGGGTAGCTTGGGCAGCATGGTCCCGTAGACCGCTGTGATCTGGTGGGGAAGCGCTTCGATCTGAGAGGAACTGATAGCAAGATAGGGATCGAACAAATGGGCCAGCCGAATGCGCAGCGCCTCGGACGCGAGCTTGACCAGATTGCCGTCAGCGTCGAAGCCGAAGCGTCGTCCCGACTGCTCGACCGTCAGGGTGCTGGCCTCGTCTCGGAAGAGGAGACGCTCGCCAACCTTGCCGTTGGCGCGAAAGACCACGTTGACCGCATCGTTTCCAAAGCGCGAAACGGATACGATCTCAGCTGGACCAGAGGGGTCGAGCCCTGCCACCCGCGCACCTGGCTGCAGGCTCCCCAATTCGTCAGTCATGCGCCCCTCCTTGTTCGACCGGCCTATGCCGTCCGCGTTTTTCTACGTCGCCAAGCCTTTGCCTTGGAGAAGCGCTCGAAGTCGATCGTCTTGAGGAGGGTCCAGTCAACGTCTTCGGGGGGGAGGGCTGTAGCGATCGCTTTCATCTGCTTCGGCGTAAGCCGACCATAGGCACCATGCACGTCGCCAGTCTCATGGCCAACCTGCTTCATGATCAGTCGAGCGTCTACTTCGTTGTCGCGGTCGTTGTCGATCTTACCATGTCGCAGCGCATGAAAGACCCATGCCAGTTCGCCTTCCGCCGTATGATCCTTGATAAGCCGGTTGCACCGCTTCTGGGCGGCGTCAGCTGGATCCTTGCAGGCCATCAGGGCAGGGAACAAGGGACCGGCCTCGCGCCGAGCCCATTCGACGAAACCGGCCTCGACTAGGACCTGAGGAATGATGATGATCTCAAGGGATGCCTCTGTTTTGAAAGGCAGCGGCTCCCAGCGCCCATTCCGATAGTCGTGCGACCTCACGACAAAGAAATGGACGCCATGCAATTCGTAGATATCCTCACGTCGCAACGTCGCCAGTAGCCCGACGCGCCGACCGGTGAGAAGAGCCAGCGGTGGAAGAAGAGCATCGCTCAGCACCCCGGACGCGATGCCAGCGCGCCAGACCCTCTCAAAGGCCCTTCCGTCCGGAGCAATGCGCTTAATCGACAGCGGCGCCCGGTCCGGAATCTTGACCTTGGATTTCGCGATAGGGTTGCGGATGTCCGCATCCTCACATCCGAGCGCAATCAGGGCGCGGATATAACTCAGTCGCCCATCCCGGATGGTCTTGGCCGCCAAGCCACGGCCACCGATCCCGACTTTCAGCGGCTTCCCGAGGCCGATCGCGCCGACATGGACACGTTCGTCGATAACGCCGCCCTGGTTCTCCCAATCCTTGGCTGCGACCTGTTTCGGCGCCGGCAACGGCCACAGGCGGCCCAACAGGCCGCTCGTGCGGACGGTGCCGAGGTTGGCAGCCCTATCTTCACCTTCGCCACTGGAGGCGCCGCCGCGACCGGTCAGGAAACAGACGAGGGCTTTATGGTCTTTGCCGGGTCGACCGCCCGGCGGGCATCCAGCAGCACGTTCCCAGCCGGATACGCAGCGCTCAAGGACAAGTTGGTCGCCAGTGCGCAGCTGGTGGATGGCCTTTCCCCCGACGTCTGGACATTCGGCTCAGATGTGACCTTCAGCAGTCCGAGCGCGGCGGCCTCGATGATTTCGGGGCGCAGTGCCAGCGGGCCGCTGGAGTGGAAGATCCAGCCCCAGGGTCTTTCATATCGCGATTGGCGCGCGTCCCGCATGGACGACTAAGCTTGCGCTAGACTTCCCCCGCAACTCACCCCGTTGTCGGTCTCGTACTGGGAGGCGCCGGATGAGACGGGACAGCGACATGGATGTTGACGCTCTTGCTCAGCAGTTGGCTCGGCTGCGGCGTCGCGCGGTCCGCCAGAAGCGCAGTATCGCGTCGAGCCCCGAAGCTTGGCAGAGATGGTCGGCTACGATGGACGAGATTGCTGGCCTGACCCAGCGGCTCCTCACCTCCCCTGCCCCGGACCTGGACCGCCTCGCGGTTAAGTTCGGCGCGATCATGTGGCTGATAGAGGTCAATGAGAGCTTGCTCGACGGTGGCGACCTGCGACGGCTGCGGCGGTTCGGCCGCGACCTCTCCGCCCTCGCCAGCGACCACTCATGAGCATCGTCGGGCCGACATACCCTACTCGTTAGCCTAGACGATCAGTCCGCAAGAAACCTGCTGGACTGTCCACGGCGAGCAAGCATGTGTTGCGGTCACTGCCCGGCCACTCCGGGCCCTTGTCGGTAAAGCCGGGCAATCCCGCCTGGGCTAAGCCACAAGGAGCCCACCATGGCAAAGAAGCCGACCAAACCCACCGGACCCCGCATCGTGCGCGGCAAGGCCGCCAAGAGCCGCAAAGCTGCCCCCACGCCGCCCAAATCGATCAGCAAGCAGGACCAGGTCCTTGCCCTGCTACGTCGCCAGGACGGCGCCACGATCGACGAGATCGTCGCCGCGACCGATTGGCAGCCGCACAGCGTGAGAGGCTTCCTCAGCGGTGCGGTCAAGAAGCGACTCGGAATCGGTGTGATCAGCGAGAAGGGCGAGGACGGGGTGCGTCGTTACCACATCGCGGCGCTTAAGTCGTGAGCACCTCCATGACCTGCACGTTCAGGTGGCGTCCAAGAGGGCGCCACCTCCTCCATCTCCGAGAGCACCTGCGCCCTGATCGGTGCGGTGGCTGAAGCATCGGCAGATGCCTTTCAGCCCATAAAGAAGCCACTTCGGCTGAAAGCCCCGGGAAAAGCCGTGGCGGAGCAACAACGCCACGGTGCCGTCGAGGCTTAGCGCAACTGGCGACGATTTCGGCATCACACGGAGACAAAAAGGCCTGACTCTGCACATGCCGGAGTTCCGGGCCTTTGCGAGGGGTCTTTTTCGGCAGAATGACACCGCCACCTCGGCTGACGCGCGGCATTTGTCGCGCCCTCACGGAGGCTTGGTCACAGTGGCGGTGGCAATGGCAGCAGCAAATCGGGAAAACTATGAATGTATGGACTGAAACTGCGGGTTGGAGCCGGACCTCATTGTACTATCGGCCGGGAGGACCCTGCAGACCACAGAGTCCGCACCGGCTCGACAGCGGCCGCTCCTGCTCTAGGAGTCACAGTGTTCAAGCTGTACAAACGGATCAAGCCCATGCGTTCTCCAATGGAAGAACGTCGTTCGTGTCGCTCGCGTACCATCGGCTTCGCCGCTCGGTCGGACGCGAGCCTCCGGCGCGATGAGGCTCTAGGCATCATGATACCTCGATGCGACGAGCCGGCTTGTATTCGATGCCGACTATTCAACCAACGGGCGACCGACGCAGCTCCACTCTGAGCCACCTCGTGCAGGAGCGGCCGCTGTCGAGCCGGTGCGGACTCTGTGGTCTGCAGGGTCCTCCCGGCCGATAGTACAATGAGGTCCGGCTCCAACCCTCGCCCTGCCTCCATACATAGCTATTGTTGGGCACTGTAGGTCGGACGGGGCGAGCCAGTGGCCGAACGGAGCCTATTAGGCCACCCCTAATTCGGGCCGAAACCACTCTTTGCACCCAGATATGATACGCTCTAGCGATTCCACCTCGGACCACTTCGCTAGTCTAAGACTGAGGCAATAAGTGGAGTGCGGCTCATGAAGAGTGGGGATCGGTTAGGGACCTGGACACTAGTTAATCCTCTCGAGGGAGGACGTGGCGGCAATGGGACCGTTTGGGAAGTTGTCGACATCCATGGAAGAACCGCGGCCTTAAAGATCTTGCGTCGGACGAACGGCGAAGGCCGTATGCGATTCGCACGCGAAGTCGACGCTATGAAGAGGTGCTCGGATATACAGGGGGTGATGCCTCTTCTGGACGCAGAGACTGACCTTACTCAGCCGATCCAATGGTACACTATGCCGTTGGCCGAGCCCCTTTCCCAACTCGCAGCGCAGATGCAATCGCTGGAAGAGACGGTCAAAGTCTGCAGTAGCCTAGCGGCCACGCTCGCGGAGCTTCACGCTCGCGGCTACTCTCATCGGGACATCAAGCCAGAGAACGTTCTTCGGCTCGACGGCCGATGGTACTTAGGCGACTTCGGTCTGGTGGATCACGCGGAGGCCGCTGCACTCACACCCGACGACAAGAAGCTCGGACCGATGTTCTACATCGCCCCAGAGATGCTCAACTCGCCGGCGACTGCCAACGGGACCGCGGCCGACGTCTATTCGCTCGCAAAACTGCTTTGGAAGCTTGCCACTGCCCAAAACTACCCCAATCCCGGAAGGCATGATCGCTTTCGCCCTGCCATGACAATCTCGGCCTGGATCAACAACGCGAGCGCGGTGTCACTCGACGCGTTGATCGACACCATGACAGATGACGATCCGAGCCGCCGCCCCTCCGCGGAAATGGTCAAAGTCGAACTCGACAACTGGTTATCACGTGACTCACTGCTCGTTCCAAGATCACCTGTCGACCTAACTGAGGTTACAGAGAGGATGGGCCGGCTTACCGAGGTGCACCGAACTAGGCTCTCGGGCCTTGAACGCAACCGTGAGCGAGTAAAGACAGATACAGAGCGGATCTATAAGAGGGTCCGTGAGGTCCTGGCGCCGATGTGCGACGAGCTACGCTCTAAGAACGTGGGACATCTCTCTCCGAGTCATCCAAGCGGCTTGACTGGGTTAGGTAGCTTCGCTGTTGGCGGGCCAAACGGTCGTAATCTCAACGGGCGGAGACTGCAATTCGCCACTCGGATTCCGAGCCACCGCGGAATGGTTGAGTTGGTCGGCAGAGCGGACCTAGTGCAACAGACCAATGAGGGCGAGGTCGACCCTGACAAGCCTGTGACTTTCAGCGTCGAGTACCTGCTAACAGTTTATCCGCACAGAGAACCGCCTCGGCCCAGCGTATCTTTGTGGAGGGATCAGGAGACTTTCTTGACTGGCTTGCCTGCCGAAGAAGCTGCCATGGGCCGCCTGCTTGCAGCCTTTAGTTCGACTCTTCTGAGTTCCCTGACCACGGCCGCAGACGCCCTCGCCCAGTTAGGTAATTGAGAAGACGTTTGGCTACCCTGCCGTCCATCGGTGACCCTGCGGCCTGGGCCACCGTGATTAACTGGTGGCCGAAGGCCCGCTAGCGTGACGGACAAGACTCCTGTTGGGCATCGTGGATATGACATGCCAACAAGAAGCCTGAAGAGTCAGATTGGCGTCGATTTGCGCAAGTGCCCGCGTTCCGGGCCTTTGCGGCAAAAACCTAGCTCCCAGGTACGGACGACACTAAAGCGCGCAAACCTGGGCATCTCACGGCGGTCGCGAAAAGCGCACGGAGCGAGGTCGCTAGGTTGGCCGGCTTCGCCAAGGACTTTTTACCGATGAAGACGCTCCTTCGCGCCAAGTCGACGACCGTGTCGGTACGAACAATCGCTACGCCAAAGCCTGCGACGGGAGCTCCACCGGATCGTTCGAGCCATAATCAGTGTCGGCACACCATGACGTCGGTTGCGAGGCGAGCTGCGTTCAGCGTACGGATGAACTGGCTCGTTGGCTGGGCTGCCGCGATGGAGTACCGCAGCGGTGACAATCCGGCTCAGTGGAAGGGCGGGGCGCTCCCCCGACCTCAAATTCGTCATCGAGTACAAGCCGCGCGCGCCGCGGGTCCATATTAGCTTCAGCGGCGTGGCGCGCACGCTGCTCGGTATCGAGAAGATCGGCCTTCCCAATATCGGCATCCTGCTCGATTTCGGGCACGCCATTTTCGGCGGGGAGAACGCCGCGGATTCGGCGCAGCTCGCCATCGATTACGGGCGGCTGTTCGGCATGGACGTCAACGACAATTTCCGCAGCTGGGACGACGACCTCGTCGCGGGCAGCCTGCATCCGATCGAGCTGTTCGAATACTTCCACGTGCTGCGCAAGAACAACTGGAACGGCGTTTGGCAGCTCGACCAGTTTCCGTTCCGCGAAGATTCGTCGGTCGAGGTCGCCAACCACGCCATCGACTTCCTCAAGGCGGTCGACCGCGGCCTCGACGCCCTCGACTGGGAAGGCCTCAAGGCCGCACAGGCCAAGCACGACGCGATCGGCGCCCTGCGGATCGCGCAGAAGGCGCTGTTCGGGGCATTTTAGGGCATGGGGACCTGCTACCGCATCCTGCATTGCAAGACGCCGAGAAAATTCCGGCGTCCAAGAGAGCTTTGTGATGGCGGAAGTGGCGGAGAGGGGACAGGACCGGTGCCCGGACCTGTCGGTCTTAACTGCAAGAAACCTGCTGGTCCTGCTTGCTGGTCTTGGGGGCAGCGCCTCCTGACTAAGAAAAATCCGCCGCCCTGGTGACCTCGGCGATGAAATTCGCCACAACCATGACTCGCCGTGTCGCGCGCAAATCCTCGTGCAGGACGAGCCAGTAGGTGCGAGCGATGGCGATCTCCGGCAGGATCCGCACCAGATCGTCCCGTGACCGGGCCAGGAAATTGTGCAGCACGCCGATGCCGGCTCCGGCCGCAACGGCGATCATCTGCCCTATCGCCGTCGAGACGGCGATGCTTGGCGGCCAGCCCTTCAGGATCTCGTCGCGGAAGTCGAGCGACGGCGAATAGAGTAGGTCGTCGACGTAGCCCACGAGCTGATGCTCGCGCAGTGCCTCGCGCGTCGCCGGCACCCCGTGCCGGTCGAGATAGGCGGGTGCTGCGTAGAGCCCGAGCGCGTAGTCGACGAGTTTGCGCGCCACCAGCCTGCCTTCGCGCGGGCGCTCCATGGTGACCGCAACGTCGGCCTCGCGCCTCGCCAGCGAGAAACTGCGCGGCACCGGCACCAGCTCAAGCACCAATCCGGGATGACGCGCCGCAAGCGCCAGCAACCGCGCTGCGAGGAAGCCGGTGCCGAACCCGTCCGGCGCGCCGATCCTGACGGTCCCTGTCAGCCCCGCGCGACCGGCGCCCGCGGCGTCGGCAGCGGCCATCACCGCGTTCTCGACGCGTTCGGCGTGGACGAGCAGCCGCTCCCCTTCCGGCGTGAGCACGGTGCCGGTGGTCTGCCGCACGAACAAATCCGCCTGGAGTGCCCCCTCAAGCGCCGACAGCCGGCGGGCGACAGTCGTGTGGTTAACCCCAAGCGCCCGGGCCGCGCCCAGTAGCGTGCCTGCGCGCGCGATCGCAAGGAAAATGCGGAGGTCGTCCCAGTTCATGGCTCTATGCTTTTCGCACATCCGATGCGCAGGGTGCAGCATTCCAATAGGTACTTTAGCACAGCATTCTCGGCCCGGATTGGAGAGCTGGTCAATGCACAGATTGGGACATTTCATCGACGGCCGGATCGTCACCACCGGCACCGGCCGCGCAGTGCCGGTCTACGACCCTGCCAGGGGCGAGGTGCAAAGCGAACTGGAGCTCGCCGATACCGCACTGCTGCAGCGTGCCATCGCGTCTGGGCTCGAGGCTCAGCCGAAATGGGCCGCCGTCAACCCGCAGCGCCGGGCGCGCGTCTTCATGCGGTTTGCCGCGCTGATTTCGGCGGAGATCGACTCGCTGGCCGCAACGCTCTCCGCCGAACACGGCAAGACGCTCGAGGATTCGCGCGGCGACATCCAACGCGGCCTTGAGGTGGCGGAGTTCGTCGCCGGCGCGCCTCACCTGCTGAAGGGCGAGTTCACCGAAGGGGCCGGGCCGCAGATCGACATGTACAGCCTGCGCCAGCCGGTGGTGCTTGGCGCCGGCATCACCCCGTTCAACTTCCCGGCGATGATCCCGCTGTGGATGCTGTGCCCGGCGATCGCGGCGGGCAATGCCTTCATCCTCAAGCCGTCCGAACGCGCCCCCTCGGTGCCGTTGCGCTTGGCCGAACTGCTGAGCGAGGCGGGCCTGCCGCCTGGTGTACTGAGCGTCGTCAACGGGGACCGCGAAACGGTTGACGCGATCCTCGCGGCGCCCGAGATCGCGGCAGTGTCCTTTGTAGGCTCCACCGCGGTAGCGCGCCGGCTCTACGGCGCGGCGGCAATGGCGGGCAAGCGCGTCCAGGCCTTCGGCGGCGCCAAGAACCACATGGTCATCCTGCCCGATGCCGACATCGACAAGGCGGCCGACGCGCTGATCGGCGCCGGCTACGGTTCGGCAGGCGAGCGCTGCATGGCGATCTCCGTCGCCGTCCCGGTCGGCGAGACGACGGCCGACCGTCTTGTCGAAGCGCTGAAGCCGCGCATCGAGTCCCTGCGGGTCGGACCGGCAAGCGGCGGTAGCGTCGACATGGGGCCGCTGATCACGCGTGCGGCGCAGCAGCGCGTGCTCGACTACGTCAATGAAGGCGTCGCCGCCGGTGCCGAGCTGGTCATCGACGGCCGTGAGCTGACGCTGCAGGGCTACGAGAACGGCTACTTCGTGGGGCCCTGCCTGTTCGACCGCGTGACCACCGAGATGTCGATCTACACGGACGAAATCTTCGGCCCCGTCCTGTCAGTCGTCCGCGCGAAAACCTACGACGAGGCGCTGGCCCTGCCGACGCGCCACGCCTACGGCAACGGCGTCGCGATCTTCACGCGTGACGGCGAGGCGGCCCGCGATTTCGCAAGCCGCGTCGGCGTCGGCATGGTGGGCGTCAATGTGCCGGTGCCCGTGCCCCTCGCTTACCACTCGTTTGGCGGCTGGAAAGCCTCGGCGTTCGGCGACCTCAACCAGCACGGCACGGACTCGCTGCGCTTCTGGACGCGTACCAAGACCGTCACGGCACGCTGGTTCTCATCGATGCCATCGGGTGCCCAACTGGCCATACCGACCATGCGCTGATTACCAAGGGGGGACCGCGCGCCCCTCACCTTGATGCCTGAACCTGCGGCAGCACGCGGCTCTCCACCAATTCGCCGCGGCATTCGAGCACAGAGACGGCAACCGACGCCAGATGCGCATTGATGCGTTTCAAATCTCGCACAATATCGAGATGGAGCGTGCTTGTGTCTAGCGCCTCGGCGCGCAAGGCTCGCACACGCTCCAGATGCCGGGATGTAGAACTGGCTTCCAGGCGGCGGATTTCAATCTTCGCAGCCATCAGCGCTCGCGCGAGCTGCGGGTCGCCAGTGAGAAAGACCGACTGGGCAAGCGCTAGATTTTCGACCGTCTTGTCGTACATCTGGGTGATTTCCTCGAGGCCGGCCGCCGAGAACGCCAGATGCCGCTGCGCCCGCTTGACTGCCTGCTCGCCCAGGCCCCGATCGATAATGTCGCCGATATGCTCAAGGTTGATGGCATAGGAGATGATCTCGTTGGCGCGCCGGTTGCCGTCCTCGTCGAGAGACGAGCGATCGAGCCGCGCGACATAGAGCTTCACCGATTGCTGCAGCGCGTCGATGCGGTCGTCGAGGCTGGACAACACGGTCTCCAGCGCCGGATCGTCCTTGAGCAGGCCCTTGAAGCTCGCTTCCAGCATTTCCCGCACGAGATCGCCGATGCGCAGCGTCTCGCGCGCCGCGCCAGCAAGGGCGAGCGGAGCACTGTTCAGCACCTTTTCGTCGAGATAGCTCGCGGCCTTGCTGGGGTCTTCCGGGATCCGCACCAGCAGCGCCGCAAGGCGCGACACCGGCCCGAGCAGCGGCAGGAACACCGCCAGCAGGATCAGGTTGAAACCGACATGCGCCGCTATCGCGAGTGGCACACCGGCAGGCAGCACTGCGCCCGCAAGGTTGGCCAGAGGCAATGCCAGCACGGTTATCGCCGCAGCCCCCGACGCGCGGACGAGAAGATTGCTCAGCGTCAGCCGCCGGGCCGCGGGACCCTCCTTGGCCACGGCCAGCCAGGGCGGCACCGCACCGCCCAGGTTGGCACCGCCGACCAGCACGATGACGAGTGCCGCCGGCACGGCCCCGGTCTGCGCGAGCAGCGCTACGAATAGCACTGCCGCAAGGCTCGATGACGCGACGAAGGCGAGCCCGGCCGCGAGGATGACGGCAAACACCGGCGCATCGGCGAGACTCCCGAGCAGCGCCTGCACGGCCTCGGAGTCGCGCAGTGGTTCGGTGACTGTGCCGAGCAGCTGCAGCGCCAGAAGCATCAGGCCGAGGCCGAGCAGCGCGCCGCCAATGCCCCGCCCGCGCGCGTAGCGGCTACTCGTATAGGTCGCGACCCCCACGAGGATCATCGCCGATGCAAGCCAGTGCACGTCGGTCGAGAGGATCGCAGCAGTCACCGCCGTGCCGACATTGGCGCCCAGCATCACCGCCTGGCCCATGCGCGGATCGATCAGGCGGCGCTCGGCGAAGGAGGCGGTAATGACAGCGGTTGCGGTGCTCGACTGCAGCGCCAGAGTGGCCAAGAGGCCCGACAGCGCCGCCCTAAGTCTGTTTCCTGTGCCCCGTGCGATGACCTGGCGCAGAGACGGCCCAAAGCCGCGCAGAATGCCAGTCTTGATGAGACGCAGCCCCCACAGGAGCAGTGCACCTGCCCCGAGGAGGTCGATTAGCTGGGCCGTGGACGACATCTGCGGGCGGTCCTTCGAGGCGCGACGCGCTTTTGCACGCGGTTGCAAAACTTGCGCCGAATCTGCTTCGCGGTCAATTCCCGTTCGAAACAGGGAGCGCCATGTGCCACAACTTGATTTCGCCGGGAACCACGGGTAGCTCTTACTCGCTGCACAGCCGTGCAGGTTGCCGTGCAAACCGGATCGTCCATGGATACGAAGGAACGCTCATTCGTCAGTGCCGACGAGGTCGCCCGTCTCGCCGGGGTCTCGCGCTCCGCCGTGTCGCGCACCTTCACCGATGGCGCCAGCGTCTCCGATGCAATGCGCAAGAAGGTCATGCGCGCCGCCGAGAAGCTGGGCTACCACGTCAACCACCTGGCCCGCGGACTATCGCACGAGCGCAGCGGCATCGTCTGCCTTGTCGTCGCCGATATCCCCACGCCGTATCAAGGCCGCATGCTCGACGTCACCACGCGTCAGCTGCAGGCGATCGGCAAGATCGCCATGGTGATCAACACCACGGGCGAACCCGAAGCGGTAACGGAAGCCATTAGTAAGACCGTCAACTTCCGCGCCGAAGCGGTGATCGTGCTGTCGGGCACTCCCTCGCCGAAACTGATCGCGACCTGCCTCGCCAATGGTCAGCGCGTGATCCTCATCAACCGCGACGACCATCTCGAGGGCCCGACCAACATCGTCGTCGCGAATGCCCCGGCCGCGCGCGAGGCCTATTTCCTACTGAGGCGCGCCGGCTGCAAGCGCCTAGGCATCGTCAGTTCGACCGCGGGCACGCCAAGCCTCACGGCGCGCGAGTCGGCGTTTCTGGCGGCCGCACGTGACGACGGAACCGATGCCGTTCTGCTACGGACGGGGCCGACCGGCTACGCTTCGGGTGTCGAGGCGGCGCGTCAGTTTTTCGCGCAGTCCGAACCGCCCGACGGCGTCTTCTGCGTCACCGACCTGCTGGCCATGGGCTTCATGGACACGGCGCGCCACGAGTTCGGCGTTTCGGTGCCCGAGGACCTGTGTATCGTGGGCTTCGACGATATCGACCAGGCGGACTGGACCTCCTACAGCCTCACGACCTTCCGGCAGCCGCTCGAGCTCATTGCCGAACGGATCGCGGGGCTGCTTCAGTCCGACGGCCCGCCGCTCGACGGACCGGTCAGCGTGGAGCCGGCGCTCGTCTGGCGCCGCTCGGTACGCCCGAAGTCGCGTGGCCGAACAGGCAGTGGCAAAGGCAAGACCGCGCCGCTGGCCTGAGTGGCATTCTAGCGGTGTGCCTGAAGGCGATCATGCAGCGGTATCGTGCTCCTGCCGCGCCGCCGCCCACACTTCGCGTGCAGCATCGATGTTCATCACTGCGATCGCGAGACCAACGATCACATCGGGCCAGATCGAGGGCCACACGTAGGCCGTCATTAGTCCGGCAACGATGATCGCGACATTGGCGATCGCATCGTTGCGGGCCGACAGAGATGCCGCTCGGGTAAGGCTTCCGCTGTGCGCTCGGAACTGCGCCAGCACGAATGCGCAGGAGAGATTGACCAGCAGCGCGCCGGCGCCCGTCAACGAGAGCGCGAACGGTTCTGGTGGCAGCGGACACGTAAACTTGCCCCACAGCGCCCAAAGCAATGCGATCGCCGGCACGAGCAGGACGCCCGCCATGACCATGCCGACACGCGCCCGCGTCGGCGGCGACCACGCGAGCGCGAAGAAGATCAGGAGGTTGACGGAGGCATCCTCGAGGAAGTCGACGGAATCGGCGAACAGCGACACCGATCCGATCGCAAGAGCGACCGCGAACTCCACCCCGAAATAGCCAAGGTTGAGCAGCGCGACGATAAGCACCACGCGCCGCAGCGAAGCACTGGTCACGTCAATCGTCATGGCTTCATACGGCCTCCAGCGTCGCGGGGCCCATATTCAGTTGGTGATAAGACAGGTCCGGCGCCGCGAGACACGCTTCCATCAGCCGCAGCGCTGCCGCGAGCGCCGCCTGCGCACTCTCAGGGACGAGGTCTTGCGTCGCCAGGAAGCGCGCCGCGGCGCGGTAAGCCTCGATCCGGTCGGCCGGAACCAGGCCGCGCGCCAGCGTACCCGCCTTGCGCAGCCGGTACCAATCGAGGGCGAAATCGACAATGGAAAAGTCCCGCAACTCCCTGATCTCCGAAGGCCATTCGAGCGGCAGGTAGCGGTTGCGCACGAGGTGGCCGAGGTGCCGATCGAGAAATTCGGCATAAGTGGTTGCATCGGCGAGCACCGACCCACCTGGCTCCCTGGCATAAATCTCGCGCGCAACGTCCCAGCCGGGAGGATCGTCGAGAGGGACGGTTAGGAGCGTCGTTCTACTCGGCTCGATATCGAGAATCTGATACGCCGCGGGGGAAGCAACCAGCGATGGGACCGCCACATTGACCAGCCCGTCGCGCTCGAGAATGCCCGCAACGTGCCAATGGCCGCTGAAATGCACGCGCAGGCCGGCATCGAACAAGGCCCGCGACACGGCGGGCTCAACCGGACGGCGCGTTTGCCGCGCAAGTCCAAACAACCGCGCTTCGTCGGCCGCCGCTCCCGGAAACGGCCCTGTCACCGAGTAGTGCGAGAACGCGACGAGCCGCTTGCCCAGCCGGGCCGCGCGATCCGTCACGACGGCGATCCAGTCGATGAGAAACGGCTTGTGCCGTGTCACGGCTCCCCAACCCTCCTCGGAGCAATCGACAAAGCCGTTCGCGCGCGGGAGGTAGACATTGGCATCGATCGACAGAAGCCACAGTCCGTCGATTGGCTCGACGAGGTAAGAGCCGTCGATCATCTCGCACCGCAAGTCGCCATCCGGCGAGACGACGCTGTAGCGGCGTGCGGCAGCATCGTCACTGCTGGCGAACGGACACTCCCAGTGGCGATCCTGCGGCTGCCGCACAAAGCCCAGTGCAGCATAGCTTGCCAGCGTCTCGGCGTAGCCCGGACAGTACATCTCGGGATTCACCACGCCCGCATCCCGACCGCTGCCCACAAGATCGTCGCCTTGCGCCCGGCGCGCGAAGCGCTTGGACATATGCCGGCCTTCGAGCGCGAAGAGATCATGATTGCCGAACGTTGCAAAGAACCGCAATCCGTGCTGCGAGGCATAGTGCTCCGTCAGCGCCAGCAGCGCGCGGCGCGCATAGAGCTCACCGTCGTCGGTCAGATCGCCGACGATGATCACGAGCTTGATGCCCGCGGTCACGATCTGCTCGAGCGCTTGCCGGAACGCCGCGACGCTCTCGTTGAAGACGCGCGTCGATCCGACTGTATCGGCGAAGGTGCGGAAGGCTCCGCTGCCGTCGCCTCGCGGATCGAATTGCGGGTCGTGGACATGCGGATCCCCGATGATGGCGATGCGCATCGGATCAATGGGCCGCGAGATCTGCCTCGATGCGCCGTATCCATTCCGATGCCCACCGCGCCGCAGCAACCAGAACCGGCTTGGGTGACTCGAACCATTCATCCGGCCTCAGCTCGCGGCGGCCGCGAACGTGATCGAGCGCAGCATCGAGTGTAGGAAACAGCTCGGGCATCTCGTGATGGAGGAACAACGACACGAGGGCTACCGAGCGGCTGCGTCCACCGCGGCAGTTGACCAGCACATTGCCGCGCTCGCGCAGCGGATAGGATTCCTTCTCGGGCAGGATCTGCCGGAAAGCGCCCTGCAGCAGGTAGTAGCCGGCGAGCATCATCGTTTCGGGATTCCCCGCACCGTCGATCAGTCCGAGCTTGTAGTAGCGCACCGGGCCAAATCCGTGGTCGACCTGCGTCTCGCTCGCCTCGACCGCCGGGTTGGTGACGAAGTTGAAGTCGAGATTGACGGCGCAGTTGACCACCGTGGTGATGCCGTTCTCGCGCAGCAGCGCGATGTCGCTCGCCCCGTCGCTGCCGGAAATGAAGATGTCGACCCCGTATGGAACGACGTTCTCGAGAATCCGGCTGATCCGCGGGCGGGCATGGCGTGGAGACTTGGTCGTCATCTGCCGGTCTTCGTGCTTCGTTTCCATGGGTCAGCTCGCCGATTGCAATGCGTAGCCTGACGCGAGTTCGATACCCGCCGCTGCGCTGATAGCCTGTGCGAGCGCCGGCGTCGAGGCGAGCACCGCGCCGCCCCGCTCGATTGCCCCTTGCTCGATGAATGGTGCGACGACCCCGCCTGCCTCCTCGACAAGCAGCAGGCCGGCCAGCGCATCCCACGGGTGCATGTGCAGCTCCACATAGCCGTCCGAACGGCCATCGGCCACATAGGCCAGACCCAGCGCACCCGATGCATTGCGCCGGATGTTGACGCCCATGTCGAGCATGCGCTCGAACGCGCTCAGATATTGGCTGCGCGGCACGCGCGTCGACCAGCCGAGCTCGACGCTCGCCGCCCGCGGGTCGCTGGTATCGGCGACGCGTATGCGCTTGCCGTCCTTCTCGGCGCCCTGCCCCCGCCGCGCCAGATAGAGTTCGTCGAGCACTGGATTGTAGATCGCGCCCAGCTCGGTGCGATTGCCGGCAACCAAGGCGATCGAGATACAGAAGTGCGGAATTCGTCGCGCGAAATTGGCCGTGCCGTCGATTGGGTCCACAACCCACAGATACGTCCCTGAACCGGCCGGGCCCGTCTCCTCACCGAGGAACCCGTCATCTGGAAACGCCTCGGCGAGGCGGGCACGCACGTGCTGCTCGACGGCGGCGTCCGCTTCCGTGAGAAAATCCTGCGGCCCCTTCAACACGATATCAGCAGCGCGGCGATGCACGAAGCCCTGCAGCGCCACCTCGCCGGCACTGCAGACAAGGTCCCGCAGCATAGTTTCGCGGCGGTCGAGGTCTGCCGGCGCCGGTGTCGTATCGATTGTCATAACCATGTCTTCGTCGTCGTTCGTAGAGTGCGGGCAATACGGTCGGACTATCGTCCGACGGATCGTCTCTCGCGCCGCGCGGAAATTCCGGCCGTGACGCGGTCGAGCGTCGGATAATGCCCGCCACCGGCTACGGCCACATAGCCGGGGCAGAGGTGAGCGGGAGTGTTCGGCACGACCTTTCCCAGGGTCAGCGGCCGATACTCGCCGCCGGCCTGCCGCACGATCAGGGCGCCCGCTGCGATGTCCCAGGGATTGGCGCCGAAGCCTGCCGCCGCATCGACCCAGCCCGCCGCCACATGGCACAGGCTGAGCGCGCCACTGCCGGGACGCCGCAGGGTCGAGAACGCTTCGATGAGCTCACCCAGATCGGCAAGCGCCACTTCCCGCCCATCGAGGCGAAAGTCACGCATGACCGGATAGCCGGTGATCAGTGCCGCGCGCGCTTCCTCGGCCTTGCCCACCGAGCGCAAAGGCTCGTCCCCGAGCCAGGCGCCGGTGAGATCGGCCGAAAACATGTCGTCGGCGACCGGGTCATAGACGACCCCGGCCACCATCTGGTCGCCGATCACCGCGCCGATCGAGACACACCAGAACGCGAGGCCACATGCGAAATTCGAGGTACCGTCGATAGGATCGACGTACCATTTGATGGTTCCGCCTCCGGCCGTCCCTCCCTCTTCGCCGACGATCACGGAGTCCGGTTCCGCGGCCATGATATGCGCGCGGATCGTCGCCTCGCTCTGACGGTCGAATTCGGTCACCGGGTCGTGCAGGTCGACCTTGTAGTCAATGGCCATGCGTGAACGGAACGCCGCAAGTAGCGCCGGCGCAACTTTGAGCGCAGCGTCGCGCGCGATGATACGCAATAGCCTCGAGGTGGCGATGATGTCGGAGGTGGCAGGGGAGTCGAGATTGAGCATTTGCACTTTCGGTTAGGTGGCGCTCCCGGCGGGAGGTCCGGGAGCGCGGGAGAAGGAGCCGGCCGGCGCCGGCCCCTGATGCGGCGCTACTTGGTGTAGTTGACGCGCCAGAAGTCCTGCCAAGCCTCGCGGTTGTCCCAGTCGGCTTCTGCCGTCGAGGCATCATAGGGTTCGAGCTGGTCCCAGAGCGCGCCGACACCCGAGGGCTCGTCCTCGGGAAGCTCAAGCGACATATTGGACGAGCGCTTGCCGTCGACCGCCTGCGGTGCCCAGCCCTCTTCCGTCAGCAGATAGTGAATGAACAGCTTGGAGCTGTTCGGGCTGTCGGTGCCGGTGGCGATGAGCCCAACCTTTGAGGCGAGCCAGCCCGACCAGGGCTGCATGCCCTCGCAGATTCCGAGCTTGTAGCCCATGTCGGCATTGTTGCGGAATTTCGCCGAGCTGATGAGCGCCATGAATGGCTCCTTCTGCCCCGGCGCGCCGGCCGCGGCAGAAGCTTCGTCGTCGCTGCTGGTGAGCAGCGGCGCGTTCTGCGCGAGTGCCTTGACGAACGCCTTGGTCGCGCTGCCCGTATCGCTCGCCAGATCCTTGCCGTACAGCGCTTTGTAGGCAGCCGCCACTTGGTCGTCGCCGTGCGTCTCCATCTGGTTGAACCAGTCGTCATAGGTCGGTTTGCCCAGTGGATCCTGCATGGCGACCTTGCCCTTCCAGGCGGCCTCGGTCAGCTGCCAGATGTTAGTCACCGGACACTTGTCATAGACCTCTGTATTGTAGGCCCACACGCTCGCGTCGTTGCCCAATATCAGCGGGTTCTGGTACAGGGGCGGCACGGCATCGACCAGGTCAGGGGGCAGCCAGCTTTCGGCGAAGCCCTCGGGCAGCAACTGCGCGATGGCAGCCGGCGTATCGCTCAACACGATCACGTCAGCCTGCACATTGTTGGCCTGATGCTCGCGGATCACCATTTCGAGCGAGTCCGGCGCCTTGATCTTGGTGCCAGTGGCCACGAGGCCGTACTTCTTGGAGAAGTTCTCGGCCTGCTCGACGATCTTGCCGGTGCTGTCATAGACATTGATCGGCGGCTCGGCCTTGGCGGCCGCGATCAGCGCGTCGAGGTTGAAATCCTCGGCGAGCACCGGAACCGTCGCCGCAAGTGCGGTAATGGCCGTGGCCGCGAGAAGCATCGATAGCTTTTCGTGAAGTCTTGTCATTCGGGTCTCCCCTCCCTTTCTTGATTTTGACGAGGACAGCCGGCCGGCGCCGGCTGCCCCATGCGTCAGCGCGTGTAGTTGATGCGCCAGAAATCCTGCCAGGCCTCGCGTGCATCCCAGTCGTCGAGCGCCGTCGACGCGTCGTACTGCTCGAGCTTGTCGAGCACCTCGCCGATGCCGGAGGGCTCGTCGGCGGGCAGCGGGATGTCGGTGTTGGTGGGCAGCTTGCCGTCCACCGCCTGCGGCGCGATCCCTTCCGCCGTGAGCACATAGTGGACGAACAGCTTCGCCGCGTTCGGGCTCTTGGTGCCCGAAGCGATCAGCGCGAGCTTGGTGTAGGTCCAGCCCGGCCACGGCCCGAGGTCCTTGCACAGCCCGAGCTTGTAGCCTTTGTCGGCATTGTCGCGGAACTTGGCTGAGCTCAGGAGCCCGAAGAACGGCATCTTCTGCCCCGGCGCCCCAACCGCTTCCGAGATCGGATCGTCGCCGTCGGCGAGCAGCGGGCCATTGGCGGCGAAGGCCTTGACCCAGGCCTTGGTCGCACTGTCCTCGTCCGTGACGAGATCGGCACCAAAGGTGTCCTTGTACGCGGCACGCATGACGTCGTCGTCGTGCGTCTGCATCTGGTTGAACCAGTCGGGATAAGTGCCCTTGCGCAGCGGATCGTAGAACGCCACCTTGCCCGACCATTCGGGCTTGGTGAGCTCCCACAGATTCTTTACCGGGCAGCTATCATAGACCTCGGTGTTGTACGCCCACACGCTCGCATTGGTGGTGATCGCCAACGGATCGTGGAACTGCGCTGGGATTTTCTCGGCCATGTCCGGTGGCAGCCAACTATAAACGAACTTCTCGGGCAGCAACTGCGCGACGGCTGCGGGCGTGTCGGTCAGGAGCACGACGTCGCCCTGGATATTCCCCGCCTGCGCCTCGCGAATGATCAGCTCGAGTTGGTCGGACGCCGACACCTTGATGCCGGTCGCTTGCACGCCGTAGGCCCTGGTGAAGTTCTCGGCCATTTCGACGATCTTGCCGGTGCTGTCGTAGATGTTGATCGGCGCCTCCTGCTTGGCCGCCGCGATCAACGCGTCGAGATCGAAATCTTGCGCCTCAACCACAACTGGTGCAGCCAGCACCAGAACCGCTACCGCCGCGCCGCTAACCGCGCTCATTGCTTTTCTTGTCATCGTCACGTGTTCCCCTCCTTGTTGTGTTGCGGCTAGTGCCGTCAGTTCACCTTTGCCGGCCGTAACAGCCGGTCGGCCGCGGCGAGCCGTTCACCGCGTTTGTCGAAGACATGCAAAGCCTTGGGCTTGATCCAGAGGATCGCGTCGGTACCGGGTGTCAGCTCCGGCGCCTCGTGCATCACCTGGAAGATCTTCTCTGCGCCGATGCGGAGTTCGATGATCCAGCTGCCGCCGGTGGGCAGGATGCCAGTGACTTTCGCGGGCAGCCGGAACGCATTGGCCGCGACGTCGCTCTCGCTCGTCGCGATCCGCAGAGCCTCGGGGCGCACTCCGACCGAGCCAACGTCGCCCAACTCGGGGTAGGACGTTTCGAGGTATGCACGCATCGCAGAAGCCAGCGGCACTGTGGCCGTTGCGGTCTCGATGATGTTGATAGGGGGGCTGCCGACGAACTCGGCGACGAACCTGTTGGCCGGCCGGTCGTAGATGTCGTTGGGCGTTCCGACCTGCTGCAGACGGCCTTCGCTCATCACCGCAATTGTCGTCGCCAGCGTCATCGCCTCCCACTGATCGTGCGTGACGAAGACGATCGTGGTTTTGAACTCTTCGTGGATGCGCTTGAGCTCGGCGCGCATCTCGAGGCGCAACCGCGCATCGAGATTGCTGAGCGGTTCGTCGAGCAACAGCACTTCGGGATTGACCGCGAGCATGCGAGCAAGGGCCACCCGCTGCTGCTGGCCGCCCGAGAGCTGCGAAGGGTACCGGGTGCGGTACTGCTCGATCCCCAGAGCCTGCATCACCTTGGTGACGCGCTCCTCGCGTTCGGCCTTGGGCATCTTGCGCAAACGCAGCCCGAAATCGGTGTTGCGCTCGATGGTCAGATGCGGCCAGAGGGCATAGCTCTGAAACACCAGTCCCATCTCACGGCGTTCCGCCGGCACGAACACACCGGAGGCGACCGAGTCCACCTTGCGGGCGCCGACCTGGATTTCGCCGTCGGTGAGATGCTCAAGGCCGGCGATCATGCGCAGCGTTGTGGTCTTGCCGCAGCCTGAGGGACCGAGGAGGCACATGAACTCGCCGTCCCCGATTTCGAGGTCGAGCGCGCTCACCGCATTGGCGGCCGCGGCCCCGTAGTTCTTCTCGACGTTTCGCAATGTGATCGTGGGCATGTCAGCCACCAAGTCCTTCTGCCAGATTGCTCTTGGTCAGTTTTTGTCCGAGCAGGGTGCCGAAATAGGCGATCGCAGCGATGATCAGCACGACCGCATTGGCCGCCTGCGTGTAGTGATAGTCGACGAGCCGCAGCGAGAACGTCGTGAGCACATCGGTACTGGGCACCGCAAGGATGACGAAGAGGCTCAACCCCTTCATGCCGGAGATGAACGGCAACAGGATGCCTGTCGTGAGCGAGCCGCGCTGGATCGGCACCACGACGCTGATCATGCGCCGGAACCAACCCGCGCCCACGACCTGCGCCGCCTCCTCGGGATCCTTGCCCAATTGCATCATGGCCGAAATGCCGGCTCGCGAGGCGTAGGGCATCTGGTCGGCGACCAGCGCCAGCAGCAGAATGAACGCCGTTCCATAAAGTGCGGGAATCGGGCCGCGCGGAACCGCGAACAGCGAGAGGTAGGCTGTCGCGAACGCGATACCCGGTACCAGGTAGGGCAGGAACGTCACCTGCCGCAAGAACGTGGCGAGCGGCCGGATCGGCGTGCGTGCAACCACGTAGCCGACGAGCAGGCCCAGCAGCCCTGAGACGATGGATGCGCTGCCTACGATCCAGAGGCTGTTCCACGCCGCCGCCCACAGGTCCGGCGATAGCAGGATGCCGGTCTGCAGCGCCACGGTGTTGAGGTCGCGACCGATCCAGAAATCGAGCGTGAAGTTGCTCAGCGAGAAGTTTGCCGGCTGCCGCATGATCGTCGACAGCAGGAGCGTCAGCAGCGGCAGGCCGACGCTGACGAAGAAGATGAAGAACGCGAGCACGGTCGCCGGCACGCGGAGAAAGCCCAGTTGCGTAAGCCGGTTCATCGACCCTTTCGAGCCGATGGTGACGAACCGCCGCGCTTCCTTGACCAGCTTGGCGTCGATGAGCAGCGAAGCGATGCCGATCAACATGATCGAGCCGGCAAGCACCGCGGCGACGCCCGTGTGCCGCGACGAGATGTTGCGATAGAGCGAGGTCGACAACACGTCGAAGTTGACCGGCAGGCCGAGCACATAGGGCACGCCGAACTCGCCCAGCGCCTTGGCAAAAATCAGGATCGTCGCCGACATCAGCGAGGGCAGCATGAGCGGCAGGATGATCTTGAATGCCACGGTGCGGCCACTCGCGCCGAGGATGCGCGCCGAGTCGTCGAGCTGCGAGTCGAAGCGCCGCAGCGCGTTGCCGAGCAAGAGGATGACGAACGGCGCGTAGTGCAGCGACAGGATGATGATGATGGGCACCTGCCCATAGGCCAGCCAATCGGGCGGGCTGAACCCCATTGCCTCGAACCAGCCTAGCTGGCCGCCGATCGTGCGGTTCTTGAACAGCGTCGTCCAGGCGAGCGCGAAGGTCCACGCGGGTAGCATGTAGGGTACGATCAGCGCCGTCGCGAGCCAGCGCCGCGCCAGCATGTTGGTGCGCGCGAGAAGCCACGCCATCGTACCGCCGATCATGACGGCCAGCACGATCGCGCCGACCGCATTGACCAGCGTGTTGACGAGCGGCTGCCAGAACAGGTCCGACGAGATCAGCGACGCGAATGTGCGCGTCAAATAATAGAGCGTGGGGCTGCCGACCGGTGCGCCCGCTTTGCGCGCCTCGCCGAACTGGACGAGCACCGCATCAGTGAGCATCGAGAACACGGGCACGACGATCAAATAGACGAACACCAGCGCGGCGATGATGCCGATGATCGTAGTCGGTTCGCTCAGCGCCAGCCGCATTTTGTAGCGGAAGCGCTGCCCCCGCGAGCGGGCGGCCGCGCCCTGCGCCGCATCTGCCGGCACGGTCGCTGTCTCCGGCGTGAGGGCGCTCATGCCGTTCCCTCGCCGCACCACAAATCGGCGTGCCGATGCACGTATCCGTTCAACCTTGCATCCTCCTCGCGTCAGCGGGTTGCAGCTGACTTTGGGCTTGCGAAGCGGCCGGCCTCCAACCGGCGCGACCTCGCTGCCAGGACCGACTGTTTCATGGCCCGAGCCGTCACGTCAATCCGGAATCTGAAAAGATTGCACGTGCGTGCAAGAGCAACATCAACTCACTGGAGGTGCTGCACTTCCACAAATCATTGGAAGTTTAGGTGTATCACGCCATTGACTCGATAGACTGGTCATGCCCATTTCTGCACGCGGTTGCAGCGTATTTCGAACTGCACTTTTCCTGGGAGGAATCAGATGATCCGCACGACCAACCGACGAAACCGGAGAGCCCCGCGGCTCGCACTTTCACTCGTCGCCGGCGCGCTCTTGGACACCGCGCTCCCCACGCTCGCCGCCGACGGCTGGGTGGTGAACGACGTCGCGCCGACACTGCAGACTCCGGCCCTGACCGCGGAAGACCACGACGCCAACGCCGACGATCCTAGCCTCTATGTCGACGCGGCCGACCCGGCCCGCAGCTTCGTCACCACTGCCGCCAAGGAGGGTGGCATCCGCGTCTACGGTCTCGACGGCATGCTCCGCCAAAGCATCCTCTGCGTGGAGGATGGGCGCATCAACAACGTCGACGTCGTCTATGGCTTCCCGTTCGCCGACGGCACGCGCGCCGACCTCGTCGTCGCCTCTGATCGCGGCCTCGACATTATCCGAATCTATCGGATCGATGCATCAGCCGCCGAGCCCTTGACCGAAATCACGGACGAGTCGCGCGCCTTCCCGCAACGGCCGACCCTCGATGGCAAGGGAACAGAGGACAACCCCGTCGACGATCAGGCGACGGTCTACGGTCTCACCGCCTGGCATGATGCCGCCTCGGACACGACGTGGGTCGTTGGCACGCAGCGCCACCAGCCAGTCGTGGGCGTATTCCGCCTCGAAGCCCGTGACGGTGGCAAGGTCGGCGCGGTGCTCGATCACGACTTCCGCGCCCCCACCACACATATGGGCCAGGACCTCTGGCAGGAGAGCGATGAGGACGCGCTCAAGGACTTCAGCCCGCAGTTCGAGGGCGTCGTCATCGACCATACGACCGGCATCATCTATGCCGGCCAGGAGGATGTCGGCATCTGGCGTGTCGCGTTGAGCGGCGGCGACCCCGTCCTCGCCTATGAGACGCGCGGCGCGTCGACCTCGAGCTTCTTCAACCCGGACAGCGTGATCACGCGCGACGTCGAGGGCCTGTCGATCTACTACGCGGCTGACGGGACCCGTTACCTCCTCGCCTCCAGCCAGGGCGGCGCCCATGGCGAGCCGCCCGTCACGCAGGACCCACCCTATGACGACAGCTTCGCCGTCTTCGGTATCGGCGATGAGTTGACGCTGCGCGGCTCCTTCCGCGTCGCGGCAGTTGGCGACATCGATGCGGTCCAGGAGAGCGACGGTGCCGACGTGACCTCGGTCGGCCTGCCGAACTTCCCCAACGGCGTATTCATCACGCAGGACGGCTACGCCGCCGACCTCAACAACCTCGACGGCGAGACCGAGTCGACGAATTTCAAATACGTCGACTGGGCAACGATTGCCGCGACCTTCGATCCGCCGCTGGAGGTCACGCCCTCGGGCTGGGATCCGCGCAAGTAGCGCACAACGGCGCGGCGGTTCACTGCCGCGCCGCCAACAACTCGTTCCCGTTCGTGAAATGGAAATTTCGAACTTGGCTTGGACGGAATACTCTTGCTGAGTGACGGCGAGCCGCTGCATAGCGGGAACAGGAACTCATGCCTTGAGCGACACCACCGAGTTGCCGCCCCGCGATTTTGACGCCCTTCGCACGGCGATCCTCGCTCGCAAGGCGACGCTGCCCAAGCGCCTGTCGCAGGTCGCGGCCTACGCCCTCGACAATCCCGAAGAGATGGCCTTCGCCACCACTGCTATCATCGCCACAGCCGCCGCGGTGCAGCCCTCGACGCTGGTACGTTTTGCGCAGCAGTTCGGCTTCGACGGCTTTTCGAGCCTGCAGCAACTGTTCCGCGCCCGGCTCCGCGAACGTAATTCGACCTACGAGGACCGCCTCCGCCTCGTCCGGGAGGGTAGTGCTGGGACGGCGCAGAGCGCCGGCGTCCTGCACGGATTTATCGAGGCCGGGCATCGCTCCCTCGACGCGTTGCGGCTCGCCTTGCGCAGGCGGGTCTTCAGGTGGTCGTCCTCGAGGCCGGACCATGGCGGTCGGCGGATACCTACCGGCCAGACGAGCTGGGGCAGTCCTTCTACGGCCGGGCGGGCCTTGGCCCAAAATTCAACAGCGAGACACCGCGCTGGGTGCGCAGACTCGGCGACGTTGACGACCAGCCGCTGAGCTTCTCGCTCGGGCGCATGGCGAACGGCGTGGGTGGCTCGTCGGTCCTTTACGGCGCGCGCTTCCGCCGCTTCCATCCGCATCACTTCCGGCAGCTCAGCGCGCTGACCGATCGTGGTGTGACTGATCGATTGCCCGAGGCGACGAGTCTCGTCGACTGGCCGGTCACCTATGATGAACTCGAGCCCTACTATTCCGAGCTCGAGTGGATGATAGGCGTCGCCGGTGAGTCGAGCCCGTTTACGCCGCGCTCGAAACATCTGCCTTTCGCCCCGCTTCCCCCGTTTGCGGTCGGCGATGCTTTCGCCAATGCCGCACGCAAACTTGGCTACCAGCCATACGCCATCCCGGTTGGACGTCTGGGCGCGGCACGCGACGGGTTCGAGCCAACTTTCGATCCCTGGGACGAGGGTATCGGTGCCGCGACGCCAGAGCGCTGGACGCCTCTTGAGGCCGTCTTGCCTTCGGCTCTTGCGACGGGGAATCTCGATCTCAAGACGATGTGCCGCGCGCGGCGAATCACTGTCGACAGGGCGGGACGAGTCAAGGGTGTCGTCTATCTCGATCCCGATGGACGTGAGCGACAGCAGGATGCGCGTGCAGTCATCGTCGCCGCCTATAGTTTTGAATCCGTCCGGCTGCTCGCACTATCCGGCAATGACGCGCGCCCCGATGGGCTCGGCAACTCGACTGGGCAGCTTGGTCACAGCTACATGTCCAAGATGTTCCCGCAGGTGGTCGGCCAATTCGACGGGCGGGCTTTCAATCGTCATACCGGTCCCGGCGGGCAGGCCGTTATCGTCGAGGACCTGATGGCCGATGGTGCACTCGATGTGCCGGGGGTCTTCGGCGGTGGTACGCTCAGCACCGAGAACCAGCTGCTGCCCCTGCAGATTGCCCTCGATGCGGCGCCGCTCGATGCCCCGCGTTGGGGGGCTGGGTACAAGCGGCACCTTCGCGGATGGAACGGCCGCGCGGCAATCAAGATACAGGCCGATGCACAGCCGCTCAGCACCAATCGCCTGACGCTCGACCCCCGCTGGCGCGATACCTCCGGTGTCGGTGATCCTGTCGTGCGCGTCGTGTGGGACCTCTGCGACGCCGACCGCCGGCTCTATCTTCACATGCAAGAGCGTGCCGAAGACCTACTTCAAGTGATGGGCGCCTCGCAGATCGGTCGCGGGCCCATCGAGACGGGCGTCGGGTGCTGCCACGATCTGGGCGGCGCGCGTGCGAGCGCGAACATCGCCGAGGGTGTCGTCGACCCGGATTGGCAAGTTCACGACACGCCGGGACTTTACGTGTTTTCGGGTGCGACCTTTCCCACCTGTCCGGGGATTAATCCCACACTGACAATCTGGGCTTGGGCGTTGCGCAACGCCGACAAGCTGGCAACACGGCTGCGAACAAATTGATGACACGAATAGTCAGCCGCATCGGATCGGAGTGGGTCGAAAGCGACACGGAGGTGCTGATCGACAATCCGGCCAACACCGACGAGATCGTCGCCAGGGCTGTCTTCGCGGACGCGTCGGTCGCCGACGCCGCCGTTGAAGTGGCGCGGATGGGCTTTGCGCAGTGGCGGCGTATACCGCTGATGGACCGTTCGCCTCTCGCAATATCGCGGCCATAGCCGATCGCCTCGCGCGCGCAATCGTCAATGAGCAAGGCAAGACGCTTGGCGGGCGCAGGGCGAGGTGCAACGCGCCTTCGACCGCAACACCGCGCGCCGTGGTCGTAAGCTCTCGACCGAGAACCAGTTGATATAGCGTGACGCATCTGTAGCGGTGATTGGCTGGAAGATCGGCGCCAGGTCGATGGCGTTGGTTCCAAGACTCGATGTGATTGAATATGCGCGCCAGGGCCGATGCTGCAATGAGCCGAGCATCATCGGCTTTTCATCGACTAGAACTGCAATTCTAATTTGACTTTGCTGCGAATGCATGTTCTGTGACGGTCAAGGTGAGGACATGGCCCTGAAGTTTGGATTGTTGGGCGCCGGCCGAATCGGCAAGGTGCACGCTAGGGCCATCACGTCGAATCCGGACGCGAAGCTCATCGCCGTCGCCGACGCGATGCCCGCCGCAGCCGACGCGATCGCCAAGCAGTACGGCTGCGACGTGCGCACCATCGAGCAGATTCTCGCCTCGGCGGACATCGATGCGGTGGTCATCTGCACCCCCACCGACACCCATGCAGACCTCATCGAAAAATTCTCGGCCGCCGGCAAGTCGATGTTCTGCGAAAAGCCGATTGATCTGTCCCTGCCGCGCGTCAAGGCCTGCCTCGCGGTGGTCGAAAAGAACAAGTCGACGCTGATGGTCGGCTTCAACCGTCGCTTCGATCCGCACTTCATGGCGGTGCGCGAGGCGATCGACAACGGCGCCATCGGCACCGTCGAGATGGTCACTATCATCTCGCGCGACCCCGCGCCGCCGCCGGCCGAATACGCCATGCGCTCGGGCGGCATCTTTCGCGACATGACGATCCACGATTTCGATATGGCGCGTTTCCTCCTCGGCGAGGAGATCGACACCGTCTCGGCGCAGGGCTCCTCGCTCGTCGATCCCGCCATCGGCAAGGCCGGCGACTACGACAGCGTCTCGGTGATGCTGTCGACCGCCTCAGGCAAGCACGCGACGATCTCGAATTCGCGCCGTGCCAGCTACGGCTACGATCAGCGCATCGAAGTACACGGCTCGCTCGGTTCCGTCGCCGCCGAGAACCAGCGCGCCGTGTCGATCGAAGTCGCCACCGCAGCCGGCTATACGCGCCCGCCCCTGCTCGATTTCTTCATGACCCGCTACACGCAGGCCTACGCCAACGAAATATCCGCCTTCATCGACGCCATCGGCGGCAAGCGCACCGCCTCGCCGAGCGGCAAGGACGGTCTGATCGCGCTCGCGCTGGCCGATGCGGCGGTGAAGTCGGTCAAAGAGGGCAGGGCGGTGAAGGTGAGCGAGGTCGTGGGCTAACCCACCCCTACTTCAGCAGCCACTCATGTTCGGTGGCGTTGTGGAACTTCCACGTGCGCTTCGGGCCGGCCATGACGTTGAGATAATAGAGGTCGTAACCGTGGACGGCTGCTACCGGATGGTAGCCGCGCGGCACGAGCGTCACGTCGCCGTCCTCGATCACCAGCGCTTCGTCGAGGCTGCGGTCGTCGGTGTAGACCCGCTGCATGGCAAAGCCCTGCGGCGGGTTGAGGCGGTGGTAGTAGGTCTCCTCGAGCAGCGACTCCGCGGGGAGATTGTCGGTGTCGTGCTTGTGCGGCGGATAGGACGAGGTGTTGCCGCCCGGCGTTATCACCTCGACGACGAGCAGCGAGTTTGCCGGCTCCGTTTCGGGCAGGATGTTGGTGACATAGCGCGTATTGCTGCCCTTGCCGCGGGTGATCTGCGGCGGAATGTCGAGCACGCGCGCGGGATAATCGCCACCGCCGGGCGCAGAGCAGCCGGCGAGCTCGAGCCGCGTCGTCGCGGTGACACGCCAGCTGGTGTTGGCGGGGACATAGACTGCCGCCGGTGGGCCGTCGAAGGGTGAGGTGCGCCCACCGAGCTCGCCGAAGTCCTTGCCGCCGACGACAACGCGGCCCTTGCCGCTGAGGAACACGAGGCACAGCTCCCGGTCCATCGTGTTGTCGTGCGCCGATTGCCCGGGCTCGAGCGTCTCGACCTCGAACCCCACATAGGTCCAGCCGGCGGTACCGGGCGTCACGGCGATATGGCCGCTCGGCGGCCGCTTGATCCTGAGCTCAGCCATTGGGAAACCCCTGCGTCTCGACCGTGTACCCGGCCGCCGTCATCACCCGCATCAGTTCCTTGTGGCCGACCTGCGCCATTTTGAGCGGCGGGTTCTTATTGGGGTCCTGCTCGGCCTCGACCACGAACCAGCCCTCATAGCCATAGTCGGCGAAGCGCTGGACGATGGCGCCGAAATCGAGCGAGCCGTCGCCAGGCACGGTGAACGCGCCGAGCGCCACGGCATCGAGGAACGATTGCTTCGTGCGGTCGAGCGCGTCGACCACCGGCCGGCGGATGTCCTTCACATGCACATGCGTAATGCGCGCGTGGTGCTTGTCGATCGCCCGCAGCACATCGCCGCCGGCAAACGCCAGGTGCCCGGCATCGAGCAGCAGCGGAATGCCGGGCCCCGATGCCGCCATGAAGGCATCGAGTTCGGGCTCGGTCTCGACCACCGCGGCCATGTGGTGGTGGTAGCTCAGCGGCATGCCTTGTTCGGCGCACCATTCACCGAAGGCCGTGACCTTCCTCGCGTAAGCCTTCATCTCGTCATCGCTCAGCGTCGGCTTCCGCGCCAGCGGCACCTCGCGCTTGCCCTGGATCGAACGGCCGACTTCGCCATAGACGATGCAGGGCGCGTTCACGGCCTTGAACAGCTCGATCATCGGCGCGATGCGGTCCTTGTTCGCCGCGAGCTCCTCGTCGACCAGCGTGCCCGAGAACCAACCACCGCACAGCGTGACATCGGCTGCCTTGAGGATCGGCAGCATCACCGTCGGATCCTCAGGGAAGCGCCGGCCCTTCTCCATGCCGGTGAAGCCGGCCGAGCGCGACTGGCGCAGGCATTCTTCCAGCGATACGTCATCGCTGAGCTCCGGCAGATCGTCGTTCCACCATGCGATGGGCGACATGCCCAGTTTGGCTTTCAATGTCACAGTTGTTGCCCCTTGAGGGCCTCCTCATACTCCTTGCGCGCTGCATTCACCTCAGGCCGCACGCTCACTTCCGGCACCGCGACGTCCCACCAGTGGCCGCCGGCCTCGGTCGAGATCAGCGGGTCGGTGTCGATCACCAGCACCGTCGTGCGCTCGATCCCGGCTGCTTCCTTCAGGCCCGCTTCGAGTTCCGCGATCGACGCAACCTTCTTGCTCCATGCGCCCATCGAGGCCGCGTGCGCCGCGAAGTCGATCTCGGGCAGCACCTCGTGCTCGGCGTCCTTGAGCAGATTGTTGAAGTTGGCGCCGCCGGTCGCCATCTGCAGCCGGTTGATGCAGCCGAAGCCGC
>CAZASR010000002.1:0-18037 GCA_964487765.1 uncultured Devosia sp.
CATAGCGCTGGAAATACCATTGCGTGCTTTCGCGGTCGGACGGCTTGGGCAGCGCGACGGCCATGGCGTAGCGAGGATTGAGATTCTTGAGGTAGCGGCGGATCGTGCCGCCCTTGCCGGCGGCATCACGTCCTTCGAACACCATGACGATGCGGCGCCCGGTCTTGGCCTGGTCGTCCTGCAGCTTGGCGAGCTCGAGGTAGAGCGCGTCCAGCTCCTCCTCGTAGTCGCCGGTGCCCATCTTCCCGTCGTAAGGATAGCCACCCGAAGTCAGCGCCCGCTTCTTCACCCATTTGGGAAGCTTGGGGTTGTCGAGATCGAATACGTGCTCGTCGGCCATGTCGTTCTCCGCGCGGCAGGAGGGTGCATGCCGGCCGCTTTTGTGGCAAGTGCCGGGCGCAGGAAGTGTTAGCGGCGCGATAAGTGGAGGCGGATTTGGCCGAGCCTGTGACGCAGGAGCAGCGGGTCGCGACCTTGGTCGGCTTTGCCGATGCGCTGCAGGACCCCTGCGTGCTGCTCGACCGCCGGCTGGTGGTAATGCACTGTAACGCTGCCGCACGGACTGAGTTTCCCGCGCTGTCGACAGGCAGCCTGCTGACGCGGGCAATCCGCAACCCAGCCCTGCTGAACGCCATCGAAGCCGCGTGGGACGGCGGTCAGGCGCAATCGGTCGAGATGCACCAGGCGGTGCCCAACGCCACCTGGCATCGGGCCGACGTCGCGCTGTTGCCGGGCGACAGTGGCCTCGTCGTCGTGGTGCTGCGCAGCCTCACCGAGCAGAAGCGCATCGAGCAATTGCGCTCCGATTTCATCGCCAATGCCAGCCATGAACTGCGCACGCCGCTGACCTCGCTGGTGGGCTTCATCGATACTTTGCTCGGCCCCGCAGCAAACGACGAAGGCGCACGCCGGCGCTTCCTCACCATCATGCGGCAGCAGGCGGGCCGGATGTCGAAGCTGATCGACGACCTGCTGTCGCTGAGCCGCATCGAAATGCGCCAGCACATGCGGCCAACCGGTGAGGTCGATCTGGACCAATTGCTGCGTGAGGTGGTCGATGGCCTCGCCGTGCAGGCGGCCGAGGCCGGCGTAATCATCAATATCCAAGGTGGCGCCGCCATCGCCGCTGGCGACCACGGCGAGCTCCACGAGGTTTTCGAGAACCTGATCGACAACGCCATCAAATATGGCGGCGACGGGCGCCGCGTGGACGTCGTGCTCGCCGCGGGCCGGTCGGGCTACGACCACGTCGTGTCGGTGACCGATTACGGCGCGGGGATCGAGCCACATCACGTGCCCCGTCTCACCGAGCGCTTCTATCGCATCGATGCAGAATCGAGCCGCAAGAAGAAAGGCACCGGTCTCGGCCTCGCCATCGTCAAGCATATCATCCACCGCCACCACGGCCTGCTGACGATCAAGTCAACGCCCGGGGAGGGGACGCGGGTCGAAGTCCTGCTGAACAAATAGCCCAGCCGAATGTCGCGCCTTCGTCGACCGGAGTAATCGATCCTGCCCCGAAGATCGAATGAGGCGGCTCAGCGCTTCTTCTTCTCGAGCTGGTGATAGGCCCGGCGGGAATGGAAGTCGCAATAGGGCTTGCCCTCTTCCGAGTGCTGGCCGCAGAAGTAGAAGTCGGGCGTCAGCGGGTCGCCGATCGGCCATTTGCAGGTATGCTCGTTCAGCTGCAGCAGATTGAGGCGCTGGTCCTCGGGAATATAAAGCTCCTGGACCTGCGAGGCGACATAGGCCTCGGTCTCGAACTCAGGATCCATCTTGAGAGCGGTGGCGCCATGCACCGGAGCCGGAGCTGCCGTGCGCGACTTCATCATGCTGGCGATACCGCCGGTGCTACGCGATCCTCCCGAGGAAATGCGGCGCACCCCGCCAGACGGACGAGGAGTGGCGCGGGGGCGTGGCGACGAACTCGCCGGCTTGGCGCGGCCGGTCAGTTTCAGCCTGTGCACCTTGCCGATAACCGCATTGCGGGTGACGCCTTCACCGAGGACGCCGGCGATCTGGCTCGCCGACAGGCCCTCCAGCCACAGTTTCTTGAGAAGCTCGACGCGCTCTTCGGTCCAGCCGCCAGCAGATTCCATAGTTCAACCGCCTTCTAGTCAGAATCCCTCACCGTGCTGTCGCGGGAGGTGCAACAGCCTCATACACTACTCATCGTAGGTCGGAAGGGTCCGCCACACGAAATATCGTGCCCCAACGTTCTCAATACTACACGGGCGTCGAATCCGGGATCAAGAGTCCACGCCGATTTTCACCGGGGAAAACCCCGGGCCGGAACAGCCGTTCCGGACCCCGAGTCAAATCAGTGACTTGGCGGCCATACGTTGACTTTGGCGGGACCGATGGGCATAGGGGATTTTGCTCCGACGCGCGCCTGAAGGCAGCGCGTTTTTGGTTTTTTCGGGGCAAATGCAACCCGTTAACAACTTCAACCCGCAGGGGAACTCCCATGTCCGCGCTATACGGCACCTACGCCAGATCGCCACTCGCTTTCGAGCGGGGCGAGGGCGTACGCCTCATCGCACAGGACGGGACCCGATATCTGGACTTCCACTCCGGCATCGCGGTGAACGCGCTGGGCTACAATGACCCGCACCTGGTCGAGACGATGAGGAGCGCCGCCGACAAAGTGTGGCACACTTCCAACGTGTTCACGATCCCCGAGCAGGAGCGGCTCGCCAAGCGGCTCTGCGATGCGACCTTTGCGGACTCGGTGTTTTTCACTAATTCGGGTGCCGAAGCCCTCGAATGCGCGATCAAGACCGCGCGGCACTCCTTCTTCGCGAAGGGCGAAGTCGAGCGCTACGAGATCATCGCCTTCCACGGGTCGTTCCACGGCCGCACGCTCGGTACAATCGCGGCAGCCGGCAATCCGCACTACGTCGAAGGCTTCGGGCCGCCGCTCGCCGGCTTCACCCACATTAAGCCCAATGACATCAGGCTCGTCGAAGCGGCGATCTCCGAAAAGACCTGTGCCATTCTGATCGAGCCCGTTCAGGGCGAGGGTGGCGCCACCGCGATGGATATCGACTATCTGCGCGGCCTGCGTGCACTTTGCGACAAGCACGGCATGCTGCTGGTCTTCGACGAAGTGCAATGCGGATACGCCCGTACGGGCAAGTTCTTCGCCTATGAGTGGGCGGGGATCGAGCCTGATATCATGGCGGTGGCGAAGGGGATCGGTGGTGGCTTCCCCCTCGGCGCATGCCTCGCCAAGGGCGAGGTGGCGAAGTCGATGGTCCCCGGCACACACGGCTCGACCTATGGCGGTAATCCACTCGCCTGCACCATCGGCAATGCCGTGCTCGACCGGATACTCGAACCCGGCTTCATCGAGCAGGTGGATCGGATGGGCCAGCGTCTGCGCTGGCACCTGCAGCAATTGCAGCAGCGTTATCCGCATCATGTCGTGGAGTTGCGCGGCAAGGGCCTGCTCGCCGGCATCAAGATCACGGACTCGATCGTCGTGCGCCAGTTCGTGGCACGTCTGCGCGAAGATCATCAGCTCCTGATGCAGGGCGCCGGCGACAACGTGCTGCGTTTTTTGCCGCCGCTCATCGTCACCGAGGCCGACATTGAAGAGGCCGTGCAGAAGATTTCGGATGCCTTCGCCGCCATCGATGCCGAAGGCGACAAGGAGCACGTGACGGCATGAGCAGCGTAAGGCACTTCCTGACCCTCGAGAATTTCACCGAGGACCAGCTCCGCAACATGCTGTCCGTCGCCACCGAGCTCAAGGCGCGCACCAGGCGAGGGGAGCGCGACGAGCTGCTCAGGCACAAGATGCTGGCGATGATCTTCGAGCGGCAGTCGACGCGTACCCGGGTCAGCTTCGATGTCGGCATGCGTCAGCTTGGCGGGGAGACGATGTTCTTGACCGGCGACAGCATGCAGCTCGCCCGCGAGGAAACCCTGGCTGATACCGCGCGCGTCATGAGCCGCTATGTCGATGCGATAATGATCCGTATTCTCGACCACGATGACCTGCTCGATCTTGCTGGCGCGTCCGAGATTCCCGTGATCAACGGCCTCACGCGCCGTGCCCATCCCTGCCAGGTGATGGCCGACATCCAGACCTTCGAGGAGCACCGCGGCTCGATCAAGGGCGCGACGGTCGCCTGGGTGGGCGACGCCAACAACGTGCTGGCGAGTTGGGTGCATGCGAGCAAGGTCTTCGGCACGCGTTTCAGGATCGCCTGTCCCGAGGAATATGGTCCCGACCAGTCGCTGCTCGCCGATATCCGCGAAGCCGGCGCCAATGTCACCTTGGGTGAAGATCCGGCCGAGGCGGTGAAGGACGCCGACCTCGTCATCACCGACACCTGGGTGTCGATGGGCGACACGGATGTGAGCGACCGCCGCAAGACCTTGAAACCCTATCGCGTGGATACCACCTTGATGGCCCGAGCGGACAAGGATGCATTGTTCATGCACTGTCTGCCGGCTCACCGCGGCGACGAAGTTACCGATGAGGTCATAGACGGACCACAATCGGTTGTCTTCGATGAGGCCGAAAACCGACTCCACGCGCAAAAGGCGATCCTGTGCTACTGCTTCGGGATCGATACGGTCTGAATTGGCAGATTTGCAGCTTACTGACTATGGCCTCGATCGCCCGGAATCGGGCGACGATGTCGTGGTCCCCTTCACGCTAGAGACGCTCGACAGTCGCGGCCGTGTGGTCCGGCTGGGCGACGCGCTGGACCAGATTCTGACTCGTCACAATTATCCCGCCCCGGTTGCGCGCCTGCTGGGTGAAGCAGTGGTGCTCGCGGCGCTGATCGGCTCGTCGCTGAAGTTCGACGGCAAGTTCATTCTCCAGACGCAGACCGACGGGCCTGTAAATCTGATCGTCGTCGATCTCGATGCACCCGACGGGCTCCGCGGGTATGCGCGTTTCGACGCCGATTCAGTGGCGAAAGCCATGGAGATGGGCGAAGCCTCCCCTGCCAGGCTCCTTGGCACGGGCCATCTGGCAATGACGGTCGACCAGGGGCCCTACATGGATCGTTACCAGGGCATCGTTGCGCTCGAGGGCGGCACGCTCGAGGACGTGGCGCACACCTATTTCCAGCAATCCGAGCAGGTTCCGACGCTGATCCGGCTCGCGGTCGCGCAGCTCTCGCGCAAGGGCGAGCGGCAGGCGCGTTGGCGCGCCGGCGGGGCACTGGTGCAGTATCTGCCACCGCATGGCGGTCGAACCATGCCCGACCTGCCGGGCGACGGGAACTACGACAATCCCGAAACCGCAGACAAGAGCTTTGCCGAAAGCGACAAGTGGACGACAACCCGCGCGCTGCTCTCTACTGTCGCCGACGACGAGCTCGCGGACCCGGATGTGAGCCCGGAGCGGCTCTTGTTCCGCCTGTTCCATGAACAGGGCGTGCGTGTTTTCGAACCGCTGGAGCTCGAGGAACGCTGCACCTGCTCGGCCGAGCGGATCGAGGCGATGCTGCGCGAGAACTTCACCGCCGAAGAGCGGGCCGACATGGTTGTCGACGGCGAGATTGAAGTGGTGTGCGAGTTCTGCTCGGCGGACTACCACTTCAGGCCGCACGAATTCGAAGAGACGCGGCACTAGCTCCAGGCCACGCGGTCGCAATCACAGGCATTCGACCGCGCGACAAGCCTGGTTTGTCTCAATTCGCTGTTGCGACAAGTGGCGCTCTCGAATCCCGTCGGGCCCCGGCTCTGGGTGAGCCCTGATTGCGGCGCTTGCGGTGGTCGCGGCGCCGCCGCCCGCACGAGGTTTCGAGGAACAGACGCCGCGCGCCGAACTGCCGGGCCACGCCGAATACACCCAGCGGGTGAAATGGTGCTGAGTGTCCGGCCTTTGGTGAAGCTTCGTCAGATCTGCCCCAGTCCGAACTCGATGTCTTTGATCAGGTCGTCGACATTCTCGAGGCCGATGCTGAGGCGCAGCAGGCCCGGCGTGATGCCACTCTCGAGACGCACGTCCTCGGTGAAGCGTTGATGCGTCGTCGTGCCGGGATGCGTGATCAGCGATTTGGCGTCGCCAAGATTGTTCGAGATCAGGATCAATGACAGTGCATCCGAGAAGGTGAAGGCGGCCTCGCGCCCGCCTTTGACGTCGATCGCCATCAGCGTCGAGCCGTTGCTCATCTGGCGTCTGGCGAGGTCATATTGCGGATGCGATTTGAGGAAGGGGTAGGACACACGGACAACCTTGGGGTGACCCTCGAGGTAATCGGCGATCCTGGCGGCACTATCCGTCATTTTCTCGACCCGCAGCGGCATCGTCTCGAGGCTCTTGAGCAACAGCCAGGCATTGAACGGCGACAGCGACGGGCCTGTTTGGCGCAGCAGGGTGTGCACTTCGCCCTCGATCAGCTCTTTGCTGCCGAGCACGATCCCGCCGAGGGTTCGGCCCTGGCCATCAATATGCTTGGTCGTCGAATAGGTGACGAGATCCGCGCCGAGCTGCAGCGGATGCTGGAAGAGCGCGGTGGCGAACACGTTGTCCACGATCAGTTTCGCGCCATTGGCATGAGCGATGTCGGCGACCGCCGCGATGTCGACCAGTTCGATGGTCGGGTTGGTCGGGGTCTCGATGAAAACGACCTTGGTATTCGGCCGCATCGCCTTCTCGAAATTGGTCGGATCGCGCCCATCCACCAGGGTCGAGGGTACCCCGAAGCGGGGCATCAAGTCCTCGACCACGTAGCGGCAGCCGCCGAACAGCGCGCGGGCGGCAACGATATGGTCGCCGGCTCGCACCTGGCTCATCACGGCATTGGTGACTGCCGACATCCCCGAAGCGAAGGCGCGTGCCGCCTCGGCGCCTTCGAGCAGCGCCATCCGGTCCTGCAGCATGTCCAGCGTCGGATTGGCGAAGCGCGAATAGTTGTGGCCCGGAATCTTGTGAGTGAAGATGTCCTCGGCGTGCTGCGAGTTGGGATACGAATAGCCGGAATTGAGGAAGATCGCTTCGCTGGTCTCGTTGAACGGCGTTCGCCTGGTGCCGCCATGCACGAGCCGGGTCTCGGGCGACCAGTTCTTTGGATCGCTCAGCGGATTGTTCGACGATTTCGGCATTGGTGGCTCCAAACAAAAAACCGGCACGCGAATGCGGCCGGTTCGAGCACGGGTCCCTTTAGCGACTTGTTTTGAGTGGCTGCAATCAGACCGGCCAAATCACCACTGGGTTCTTGCATTATTCCCCTTGCCGGGAGGCGTCAACCCGGTGCTAAACGGGTCGAGGAGGCAAGCGTGGCAGATACCGAACTGTGGTCGCCTGGGGTGTTCCCCGCCCGCTATATTGAGCGTCTGCGGCAGGCTGCCGGCATCGTGGCGCCGGCCTTCGATGCCGACCAGGTGCAGCCGGCAAGCCTTGACCTGCGGCTCGGTGACGTCGCCTATCGGGTACGCTCGAGTTTCCTGCCCGGGCCGGAACAGACGGTCGCCGAGCGTATCCGTACCCTCGAGTTGCATCGGCTCGATCTGAGCGAGGGCGCCGTTCTCGAGCGCGGCTGCGTCTACCTCGTACCGCTGCTCGAAAGGCTCGATCTGCCGGCTGAGGTGAGCGCTGGTGCCAACCCCAAGAGCTCGACCGGTCGCCTCGATGTGTTCACCCGCGTCATCGGCGACCGGGCCCGTGGCTTCGACACTCTGCCCGCCGGCTATGCCGGTCCGCTCTATCTCGAAATCTCGCCGCGAACCTTCCCCGTCCGGGTGCGCCGCGGCTCACGGCTGAGCCAGATGCGCTTCCGCGTCGGTAACACGCGCCTGTCGATCGCTGAGCACCAGACGCTGCATCGCGTCGAAACGCTGGTTTTCGATCCCAATGAGGCGGTAGCGGACGGCGTGGCGCTATCGATCGACCTGAAGGGCGAGGACCGCAATGGTCTCGTCGGCTTCCGCTCCAAGCGCCACACGCCCGTCATCGACATGGATGAAAAAGACGCCCTGGACGTGCTCGACTATTGGGAGCCGCTGATCAATCGCGGCAGCGACGAGTTTATCCTCGATCCCGACGAGTTCTACATCCTGGTGAGCCGCGAAAGCGTGCACGTCCCGCCCGCCTACGCGGCCGAGATGGTGCCGTTCGATCCGCTGGTGGGCGAGTTCCGCGTGCATTACGCGGGCTTCTTCGATCCCGGCTTCGGGCATTCGGCTGCCGGTGGCAGTGGGAGCCGGGCCGTGCTCGAAGTGCGCTCGCGCGAAGTTCCGTTCCTGCTCGGCCACGGGCAGACCATCGGCCGGCTGATTTATGAGCGGCTGAGCGAGGCGCCCGACCGGCTTTACGGTTCGGGCCTGGGCTCCAATTACCAGGCCCAGACGCTCAAGCTCAGCAAGCACTTCCGCCCGTTCGCCGTCTAGCTTCCGCCATCTGCTTGACAGCAGCGCCGGCCCGTGGCTGCTGGCACGCATCGACATGCGCAGTGGATTCCGCATGAAAATCTTCATCACCGGCACGGCCGGATTCATCGGGTTTCATTTGGCGCGACGGTTGCTCGGTGAAGGTCATGTCGTGCTCGGGCTCGACAGCTTCACGCCCTCCTACGACGTTTCGCTCAAGCGGCATCGGCACGCGATACTGGCGCCACATGCCGCTTTCTCTGCCGTGGAATATCCCCTCGAGGACCGCGTCCTCGTCGCCGAAGCGGTGGCCGAGTTCGAGCCCGAGATCGTCATCCATCTCGCTGCACAGGCCGGCGTGCGAGCGAGCATCTCCGATCCACTGGGCTTCGTGGGCGCCAACGTCAGCGGCACCATGCATCTGCTTGAAGCCTTGCGCGCCCGTCCGCCCCGCCAACTGCTCATAGCGTCGTCGTCCTCGGTCTATGGCACCGGATCGGGTCGGCCCAAGCGCGAGAGCGAGGCGACCGATACGCCCATCTCGCCCTATGCCGCGACCAAGAAATCGACCGAAATCTTGTCCCATTCGTACGCTCACCTGTTCGGCATTCCGACCACCTGCCTCCGCATTTTCACCGCCTACGGCCCATGGGGCCGGCCGGACATGGCGCTGCTGAAATTCATCGAAGCGATCGAAACGGGCAGGCCCATCGAAATTTTCGGACAGGGCGCGATGAAGCGCGACTTCACCTTTGTCGACGACCTGGTCGAGGCGATCCGGCGGCTGATCGATGCTGTGCCGGGCAAAGCGAAGGTCAGCGCCGCCGATACACTGTCGGCGGTGGCGCCCTGGCGTGTCGTCAATGTCGGCAACGGCAATCCCGTGGGTCTGCTCGCCTTCATCGAAACCATCGAGCGCGCCCTCGGCAGGACCGCCATAAGAAACGAACTCGACATGCAGCCGGGCGATGCCACGGATACCTGGGCGGACGTGGCGCTGCTCGAACAGCTCACCGACTATCGTCCGGCAACGCCGCTTGCTGACGGTGTCGCACGGACGGTGCGCTGGTATCGCGATCAGCGGGCCTGACGCATCCGCCAGGCATCCAGTATCCACGCCCAGGCGGTGACCGCAACGATGATCGAGCCCGCGAGGATCGGGGTCCACCACCACTGCCCCAGCCGATAGCCAAAGGCGTAGCGGAGGCTGAAAATGATGAGGTTGGAGACGAGCAGCGCCGCGAGGACATGGCGCCCGGTTCCCAGCACCACGGGGGGAATGCGAATCCGGCGGGCAACGAAGCGTGCGATCACTACATAGAGCAGCAACAGCAGCGCCGGCCCGGCAACCCACAGTATTGTCGGTGGGAAGCGCCCGGGATACTCGCCATAATATCCGGTCCACAGCGCGCAAAGGCCGGTGGCTGTGGCGGCCAGCACCCAGTCGGCGGCGTGCGGATGTGACGGATTGCGCGCGTAGAAAATACCGAGCAGGAACCACGGCAGATAGGGCAGCAGGGGGAAGCTTGCAAAGTTCGTCGTACCCACGATCGTTGCGAGCAGCGGAATGTCCCGACTGACCACAATCCAGGTCGCGGCGAAGCAGGCTAGGACGGCGGGGACCAGGAGGTACCAGCGCTCACCGATCGAGATGAGCGCCGGCCGTGCCACGGCGATGGCGAGATAGAGAACAAAGAAGCTGGCGAGGAATTCGCTCCAGCCATAGAGCCGGCTGAAGCTGAGGATGTTGCAGATCAGTTCGGGGGTGAATCGCGCCTTGTCGACCAGCGCCATGAACGCGAATTCGGATACCCATGTCGCAAGGCCGAGCAGCAGCACCGGCTTCAGCCGCGCCCCCCATGTCTTGGGCGTCCCGCGCGAAAGGCCAAGGCCCCATCCGAAGGCGAACATGAACCCCGAAAACGTAATGAGATTGACCACCTCGCTGACCACCAGCGCCGCCGCTTGCGAGCGGAAGGCGAGCAGTTGGATGCAATGCGCCGTGATCATGCCCCAGACCAGCATCGTCTTGAACAAATCGAGGTCGGCGGCCCTTCCTGGCGCGCCGACCCCGGTCTGGGAGAACGATTGCGTCACACCACCTGGCCGAAGGCAACGCGCAGGGCCTTCTGGCGGGCAATGTCGAGCGCTTCGGTCGGCACCGCCTTGCTCGGCTGCCAGATGATGTCGCGCAGCCTGTCGACCGGCAGCTTGGGCTTGCGGTTCTCGTCGTAGAGGCCGTTCGTCTCCTGCTGTGTATCGGTGAGCTGCGTGTAGCAGAAGCCGGCGAGGTCGGGGCTCTCATAGATGGCATCGAACAGCGACTTCATCATTGCCAGATACTCCTCGTCGCTCTGGGCCGTCGCATAGCCGAACCACGCCTTGCCCTTGTCGGGGTGCATCGACAAGCCGCCGAACTCGGTGATCATCACTGGCTGGTTGCGTCGATCTTCGGGCCGGAGCAGCAGCCGCTTGCGGGTCGGGCGCATCTCAGTGAGCGTGCGCTCGATCGCCTCCCTGCTGCCGTAGCGGTCGTCCAGCTGCTCGCGGTACTGCGTGTAGTCGTGGATGCCGATGATGTCGGAGATCGTATGTTCCCAGCCATCGTTGGAGATCACCGGGCGCGTCGGATCGATCGCCTTGGTGAGGTGGTAGAGGGACGTTGCAAAATCCTGCTGGTCGCGCCGTAGGGCGATATCGCTGACCCCCCAGCTCTCGTTGATCGGCACCCAGGTGACGATGCATGGATGGCTGCGGTCGCGCTTGACCGCGCTTAGCCATTCTCGCGTCAGCCGGCCAACCGCCTGCGCATTGTACTCATACGCATTGGCGATTTCGCCCCACACCATCAGGCCCAGCTTGTCGGCCCAGTAGAGGAATCGTGGGTCCTCTATCTTCTGGTGGATGCGGACGGCGTTGAAGCCGAGATCCTTGATGAGCTGGACCTCCTCCTTGAGCGCCTCGGCACTCGGCGCGGTGAGGTGCGATTTGGGCCAGAAGCCTTGCTCGAGCACGGAGCGCACGAACATCGGCTTGTCGTTGAGAAGGAAGCGGCCATTGGCGACACCCACGCTGCGCAGCCCAAAATAGCTCACGAGCGTATCGACGCTGCCGCCCGCCGGATCAAGCAGGCTGGCCGTGACGTCAATAAGATTGGGATTGTCGGGCACCCACCACAGATCGCCGCGATGCACGCCGTTCTGCGCCGCCGGGATGGTGACGGTCGTCTCGATGATCGTGCCATTCACGCTGACGCGCTGCTGCGCCAGGGCCTCCTCACCCTTGCGCAGCACAATCTCGAGCGCGCCGGTATAGGCATGGTTCAGCGTCGCCTCGACCTTCACGCTGCCAGTGACGATGTCGGGCGTGAGCTGGAAATCGTCGATGAAGGTGCTGGCGACCGGCTCGAGCCAGACCGTCTGCCAGATGCCGGACGTGCGGTCGTACCAGATCGCATGTGGCTTTGGCAGCCAGTCCTGCTTGCCGCGCGGCTGGGTGATGTCGCGCGGCTGATCCTCGGCCCGCACCACGACCACCTGTTCCCCGTCCGGCTTGAGGCTCCCCGTGATGTCGGCGCTGAATGGCGTGTGGCCGCCTTCATGTGTCGCTACGAGGTCACCATTGACCCACACGTGAGCGCGATAGTCGACCGCACCGAAGTGCAGCAGCAGGCGGCCGCTGGGTTTCATGCTCCTGTCGAACGTGCGCCGATACCACAATACGGGATGGAAACCCTTGTCGTTGATGCCTGACATCTCCGATTCGGGCGGGAACGGGACATTGATCGTGCGTTCGAACCGCCTGGGGTCGTCCTGCCAGCGCTCGTCAAGGCCTACATCGGCGTCGTCATACGCGAACTGCCACTGGCCGTTGAGATCGATCCACTCGGCACGCTGCACGCGGGGCCGCGGGTGAAGGGGGTTTGCCGTGTCGGCCATCTTTTCCTCCGGGGGCGCTCGCGCCCCTCTTGCAATCAATGAGGGATCGGGTGGCGCCGGGAGGGACGCCATCCGATCCCCTAGGTCCGGCATTGCCGCCGGTGCCTCCCGCGCGTGTGACGCGGGGGAATGGTTCAGAGCTGCACCCGGATCATCTGATAGGAGTAGGGAGGCAGCTTGCCGCTCAGCGTGCCACCATCGGCGGTGACGCCTGAGCCGGGCTTAGGTGTAACCGCATTCTGGTTCTGCAGCGTGTTGGCGATCTTGAGGTCGGCATGGGTAATCACCTGGTGGTCGATTACCCGGGCGGAGCCGCCAAAGCCGAGCAGATCCACCGATAGCTCGAGCGCTTCGCTGGCATGGCGGTTGACCGCAAAGAAGGTGAGGACGTTTGCCTTCTCGTCATGCACCCCCGAAATGTCGAGGTATGGCACGTTGTCGGCGACATCTGCGTCATACCCTGGCGAATCGATACTCAGATTGAGCGCGGTGCCACGACCGAAGATCGAAGCGAAGTAATAGGGGAAGTAGATGGTCTGCTTCCAGGCCGGTCCGCCCGGCTCCGTGAGGATTGGAGCGATGACGTTGACGAGTTGCGCGATGCAGGCGATGCGCACCACGTCCGAGCGGCGGATGAAGGTATTGAGGATGCAGCCGACCTGCAGCACGTCTTCGAAATTGTAGGCGTCCTCGAGCAGGCGCGGCGCATGCGGCCAGCCACGATTGCCATCGAGCACCGCACGGTCGGCGGCGTTCGAATGATACCAGACGTTCCATTCGTCGAACGAGATGGTGACGTTCTTCTTCGAGCGCTTCTTGCCCTTCACGAAGCTGATCGTCGCCGCGACGGTTTCGATATAGCGGTCGAGCTTCTCGTTGAGCGCCAGGTAGTTGGCGGTGTGGTTGCTCCTGTTGGCGAAATACATGTGGAGCGAGATGTGGTCGACCGACTCGTAGGTGTGCTCGAGTACGACGCGCTCCCATTCGGGGTACGTCGCCATGTCGGAATTGGACGAGCCGCACACCACCAGCTCCAAGGTCTTGTCGAAGGCCCGCAGCGTCTTGGCGGTCTCGTTGGCGAGGCGGCCGTATTCGTCGGCGGTCTTGTGTCCGACCTGCCAGGGGCCGTCCATCTCGTTGCCGAGGCACCACAGCCGTACGTCGAACGGGTCGGCCCGGCCGTTCTTCTTGCGCAGGTCGCCCCAGTAAGAACCCGTCGGCCCGTTGACATACTCGACGAAATTACGCGCCTCATCGAGGCCGCGTGAGCCGAGATTGATGGCGAGCATCGGCTTGGTGCCGACGGTTTCGCACCAGTCGTAAAATTCATGCACGCCGACGGCATTGGAGTCCGAGGTATGCCAGGCGAGGTCGAGGCGGGTCGGTCGCTGTGCGCGCGGACCGACTCCGTCCTCCCAATTGTAGGCCGAAACGAAATTGCCGCCGGGATAGCGGACATAAGGGATGTTGAGCTCACGCACGAGCTGCGCCACATCTCCGCGCATGCCGTTCTTGTCGGCCGTCGGATGCCCGGGCTCATAAATGCCGGTATAGATGGCTCGCCCCAGATGCTCGAGGAACGCGCTGTAGAGGCGGTCGTCGATTTGTGAAACGGTGAAGTCTCGATGCGCGATGACGCTCGCCCGCATAGGCCTGGCCTCCAAGGAACCCGACTTTCTGATTTGTATCGGGGAATTGGGCGTATTGGAACCGAACTCTCGGGGCGTCGTCAAGCACCATTCTGTAACGATGTATGCGTGGGTCGAGGTGGGCTGGCAGTCTGCTGCAATGGGTCAGCATTGATGACGTTATCACCTGTCAGACAGCGCGAAATTTCACGGGCGTGTGAGCGGTCATGATGCGAGACTGGAGCTTGAACTTTGCGGACAAGTTCTCCGTATCGGCATTTCGGAATCACACGGGAACTGCATCGACGTGCGCGATCCGAAATTCCGGTATTGATCGTACTTTCTGATGTGCTTATGGTCGGTATCTACGCGGCTCGGCCAGGAGGATGTGTCCACCCCCGCGTTCCGGCAGCCCTGACACAGGGGGCCGTCAGTTCAACAATTGGGAGGATGAAACGTGATCCGCAATTTCGTTAGGGCTACGCTGCTCAGCACGGCGCTGCTCGGAACCGCAGTCGGCGGCGCGCTCGCGCAGGAAACCGTCGTCTGGTGGGACTTCCTTGGCGGCGGCGACGGCGTGCGCATGAAGACCCTGCTCGATAAGTTCGCGCAGGAAAATCCCGACATCAAGATCGAGGCCACCACGCTGGAATGGGGCACTCCGTTCTACACCAAGCTGCAGACCTCGGCTGCCATCGGGGAAGGTCCCGATATCTCGACCTACCACCTCTCCCGCATTCCGCTCGGCGTCTCGACCGGCACGCTGAGCCCGATCACGCCTGAGGAAATGGCGGCGGCCGGCATCAAGGCCGAAGACTTCGAGGAAGCCAACTTCCAGGCCGCCCAGGTGGACGGCGTGCAGTACGGCATTCCCTTCGACATCCACTCGATCGTGCTCTACTACAACAAGGACAAGCTGGCCGAAGCCGGCCTGATCGGCGACGACGGCCTGCCCACCGGCCTCGACGGTGTCGACAACTTCAAGGCCGCGCTTCAGAAGCTCAAGGATGGCGGCTCCGAATATGGGGTCTCGATCCACTCGGCCGCCGGCGACAGCCAGTGGCGCATCATGTATTCGCTGTTCAATCAGCAGGGTGGCGAGTTCCTCACCGACGAGGGGTTCCTCCCCGGTGACAATCTCGATAAGGCGGTGAAAGCCACGGCGGTCGTAGCCGACTGGGTCGCCAGCGGCCTCGCTCCCGCGCAGACCGAGTATCCGGCCTCGATCGCCCTGTTCACGGGCGGCAACGCGGCCATGCACATCAATGGCGTGTGGGAAGTTCCCACGTTCACTGACCTCGCCGCGAAGAACGAACTGGGCTTCGAATGGGGCGCCATTCAGCTTCCGACCTTCTTCGACCAGCCCGCGACCTGGGCCGATTCGCACGCTTTCGTGATCCCGAACCGCGTTGGTAACGAGCTCACGCCCGAAAAGCGCGCCGCAGTGCTCAAGATCGTCCACTGGATGAACGAGAACTCGACTTTCTGGGCCACCGCCGGCCACATCCCGGCCTACAAGCCCGCTCGCGACAATGACGAGTTCCGCAACATGCAGCCGAACGCGACCTACGTGTCGCTCGCGGAAACGGCCGTGTTCGACCCCGTGTCGACCCTGGCCGGCGTTGCGTCCCCGCTTTACGACGCGATGGGCAACTACCTCGTGCCGGCGGTCAATGGCGAACTCGACGCGCAGTCGGCCACCGAGCAGATGCGTGACGATTTGAACAGCCAGCGCTAAGCTCGGCTTCGCGATACTCGGCCGGCGCCATCGCGGCGCCGGCTACCCTCACGGGTGCCAACGGGAGGAAGGCAACAGTGGCCAGCATGGACGCCGCAGGCTCCGCGCCCGGCATTGCGCGCAAACGCAGCCGATATTCTTGGTCCGAGGTCGGCATTGCCGGTCTTTTCGTTCTTCCCTTCATCATCGTCTATGGCGTGCTGTTCATCTGGCCGACCATTCAGATGGTCTGGCTCAGCTTCCACAACGCACCGCTCATCGGGCCTGGCAAATGGATCGGCCTCGATAATTACGTCAGGCTGTTCAAGGATCGACTCTTCAGCGGCGCCGTCGTCAATACCGGCTACTTCGTCCTGCTCACGGTCGTCCCCTCGACCATCCTTGGCCTCTTCATCGCCATGGGCATCAACCGGCTCAACGGCTGGGCGCAGTCCATCATCCTCGCCTGTTTCTTCATCCCGCACATCCTGCCCGTCTCGGTGGTCTACCGGATCTGGGGCTGGATGTTCGACAGCCAGTTCGGCATCTTGCAATATCCCATCGAATGGGTGACCGGTGACCGCCTTCCCGTGTTCCGCACGTTGCCTGTCTTCATGCCTACGGTTGCGTGGATCACCATCTGGTGGGGCATCGGCTTCAACATTCTTCTGTTCATCGCCGGCTTGCGCAACATCTCGTCCGAAATCTACGAAGCGGCGCAGCTCGACGGCGCGACGCGGTGGCAGCAGTTCACCCGCATCACCTGGCCACTCATCTGGCCCGTGACGGTGCTGGTCCTCACCATCCAGCTCATCCTGCAATTCAAGATCTTTGATCAGGTCTATTTGTTCTCGCTGGGCGGTCGTTCCGACGCCACCCTCACCCTCGTCCAACTGATCTTCCGCAACGCCTTCCAGAAGAACATGGGCGGCTATGGTGCAGCCGCCGCGGTAATGCTCTTCCTGATCATCGTGATCTTCTCGGTGCTGCAATACCAACTGCTTCGCACGAGGGGGGGTAGCAAATGACCGCGGTCACCGCCGACGATGCCATTGCGACAATCTCGCCGCGGCGCCAGCGCCTCATCAAGACCCTCGACCTGATGGGTTTGATCGCGACCATCCTCACGCTGATTGCCGCGATCATCTGGGCCTTCCCGATCTATTGGGCGCTGGTGACCACCTTCAAGGTGGAAAACGAGATCGTGCAGCCCGGTATCGACTTCTGGCCACGCAACTTCACGCTCGAGGCCTATACCCATGTGCTGTTCAATACGAACATCGGCCTTTGGTACATCAACTCGCTGGTAACCTCGCTCGGCACCACCGCCATCGTCGTCCTGATGGGCGCCTTCGCCGGCTATGCCATCAGCCAGTTGAATTTCCCGGGGCGCCGCATCCTGTGGTGGCTGATCCTCGCCAGCTTCATGGTGCCGATCCCGGCCCTCATCGTGAACCACTTCGTCTTGATGGCCAGCTTCAAGCTCATCAACACCTGGGCCGGCGTTATCCTGCCCCAGCTCATCGCCCCGGTGACGGTGATCATCTACAAGCAGTTCTTCGACTCCGTCCCGCGGGAATTCCGCGAAGCCGCAAAAATCGACGGCGCCAATGAGCTCCAGCTCTTCTTCCGGCTCTATCTGCCCATGAATTGGGGCATCACCACCGCTCTGGCGATCATCACCTTCATCGGTGCCTGGAACAACTTCCTGTGGCCGTTCCTCGCCGTGACCAGGGAGCAGATGATGAACGTCACCGTCGGTATCACGCAGGTGACCGACGCGTTCGGCGTGAAATATGCGCGCGATCTCGGCTCGGCTATGCTGGCCGGTCTGCCGGTCGCGGTACTGTACCTCATCTTCCAGCGCCGCGTGACGCAGGCCATCATGTTGACGGCCGGCATCAAGGGCTGATCCCACTCCTCTTATTCAACCGGAACCAGCATGGGCACTGTCGAGCTACAACACGTCACCAAGCGCTACGGGCATGTAGAGGTGATCTCGGATCTTTCCCTCAAGATCGATGAGGGTTCGTTCACCGCGCTGCTGGGGCCATCGGGCTGTGGCAAGTCGACCCTGCTGCGCATGATCGCCGGGCTCGAGGAGATCACGCTCGGTACTTGCCTGATCGACGGTATCGACGAAACCGAAACTCCGCCCGCCAAGCGCGGCACTGCAATGGTGTTCCAGTCATATGCGCTCTACCCCCATCTGACCGTGCGCCAGAACATCGCCTTCTCGCTGTCGCTCGCCCACGCGCCGCGGCAGGTCCAGAACGAGCGGGTGGAGAAGGTGTCGAAGATGCTGCAGCTCGATGAGCTGCTCGACCGCCGGCCAGCACAGCTTTCCGGTGGCCAGCGCCAGCGCGTCGCTATCGGCCGGGCACTGGTGCGCGAACCGAAGGACACCTTCGGTTCGC
>CAZASR010000002.1:18047-96147 GCA_964487765.1 uncultured Devosia sp.
GTGTTCCTGTTCGACGAGCCGCTGAGCAACCTCGACGCCGCGTTGCGCTCGCAGATGCGCGTCGAACTCGCCAAGCTCCACCAGGACGTCAAGACCACTATGATCTATGTCACGCACGATCAGGTCGAGGCCATGACCCTCGCCGACGAGATCGTCGTGCTCGACAAAGGTATCATCAGCCAGCAGGGCTCGCCCCTCGAGCTTTACAACAAACCTGCCAATAAGTTCGTCGCCTCTTTCATTGGCTCGCCAGCGATGAACTTCATCTCCGCCGACGTGACCGGCAAGAGCGCCGACGCTCATACGGTGGCGCTGCCCGGCGGCCGCAGCGCGACGATCACCTCACGCGGCGGCACGGCGACGGGCAACGCCCTCGAGATCGGCGTGCGGCCTGAACACTTGGCCCTTGGCCCGGCGGGCGCCGCAGACTCGTCGTTCGACGGTACCGTCAGCATCGTCGAGCAGCTCGGTAACGCGACCCTGCTTTACGTTGACACCGCCGGCGGTACGCTGATCGTCGAGGGCGAAGGCAATCTCGATATCGACGTCGGCGACAAGGTCGGGCTCACCATCGACCCCAAGCACGCGCATCTCTTCGGCACCGACGGCAACGTCATCTAGCAGCACAGGCGGCCGCCCGCCGAAGACGACCGCTCGGCCAAAGCCATCTAGCCGCCGTTGCTCAACATCCCCGCGATCTTGCGGTCATTGTCGAGAGGCGGGCCTGCATTGCTCGGCCATTCTGCGGTGTGGATGCGCAGGACAATATCCTGGTCGTAATTGCCGAAGCCGCGCCCGAAGATATTCACCCCACCCGGATACTTGGCGTTCTCCTTGACCCCGATCCGTAGCCGGATCGAGTGATGGTTCGGAATGTCGAGGTCCTTGAGCGAGACCGGTGAGATTTTCACGCCATCGACATAGGTGCCGTCTCGCGCGATCCGCCACGTCTTCAGCATACCGTATTGGCTGCCGCGCAGCGTCCACCAGTCGGGCGTGTAGACGCCCCGCTGGTCGCCGAAATCCCCGGGGCTGGTCCAGGTGCCGACGTCCTGCTGGTTGACCCAGATCGTGATCTCGCTCGGCCATTCCGTCGCGGTGCCCGGCACTTCGGACGACAGCTCGAGCGAAAACTCCAGTGCCTCGACATTGGTCTTGCTCAGCCGCGCATTGTTGGGGAACTGGTACTCGACGAAGCCACGCGTGAACCACATGAGCCCCGCGCGCATGCGCCCCGGATCGAGGAAGATGTCCGGCACGTCGAGCAGCCCGATAATACCCTCGACCGAGCACAGCCCGCAGGGCGCGCTTACCTCGCAGCTCGTATAGAGCCCGACCGGCATGGCGACCTCGATCGTGTTCTGCCGCGTCGCCGCCACGTCTTCCTTGAACATCACGAGCACCTCGTCATAGACGGCGCGGCAGATCTTCTGGTTGCCTTTGCGCGCCTTCTGCGTCTCGGTCTTGATCAGGCCGGCGTCTTCGAGAATCTGCAGGTTTGACGATACCGTGGACTGAGGCAGGCCCAGCAGTCCGGCGACGTCGTTGACGTTGAGCCCACCGCGCTGATGCAGCGCCCGCAGGATTTTGACGCGCGCCGGCGAGGCGAGGCCACGCAGCACGTCGGGCCGCTCTTCGGGGTCGACCAGCAGGAAATTGCGGCTCATGGAAGCCTTCTATCTCAGAAGACCTGATTCATATCAGACTTCCGGGAAGCAGCAACGGGCAAAGATCGCGCCGATATGGCTATTCCTGCGGCGGCGGCGCCAAAACCGGCCAGCCGTCTTCGGTCCAGCCGATCGTCGTTACCTGAATCTTGGATACGCCCAAGTCATCGCCGTCATAATAGTGATAGACAAGCATGTCGCCCGGGGCGCCGAGAACCGGCTCCTGCCCGCCCGGCCCGATGTAGCGGCCGTTGCTGCTCTGCAGCTCCGTCGCCCCCGCCTTGAGCAGCTCGGTCCCCTCCTTGCCCACATATGGACCCGTGACGGTATCGGCGCGCCCCACCATGATGCGGTAGGTGCTCTCGACGCCGGCGCAGCAGCGATCGTATGACACGAACAGATAGAACTGCCCCTCGTGCTCGAGGATCGCCGAGGCCTCGATAACGCCACCGTCATACCAGGCGAGGTCGTAAACCGGTGTGTCGGCGCTGAGCAACTTGCCCGACTCGGGGTCGAGTTCGCGCATTTTGATGCCGGACCAATAGGAGCCGTAGCTCAGCCAGGCGCGGCCATCTGCCGTGTCGATACGATAGGGATCGATGGCGTTGAAGTCGTCGCGTCCGGTGCTCTTGAGCACCAGCCCCTGGTCCTGCCAGCCCTCGCCCGGATTGGCTGGGTCGAACACGTCATTTGTCATGAGGCCGATCGCGCTGAACTGCACGCCAAAACTCGAGACCGAGTAATAGAGGTTCACCCGGTCGCCATGCCGGCTCACCGACGGCGCCCAGATATTGCGCGAGCGGTAGCCGTTCTCCGTCTCCGCCCATCTGGGCACGCCCTTGCCGATAGCGCCGGCATTGGTCCAGGTGACGCCATCGGGCGAGGTCTTGAGCTTGATCGCGCCCTGGTGGAGCCCGCCCTCATCGCCCGTCTGGAAGCTTACCCACTGGCCGTCGACGACGATCACCGAGGGGTCGTGGATCCTGACGTCGCCCTGCATGGCGGGCGCCGGTGGCAGGTCCTGCGCCAGCGCGGCAGTCGAGATTAGCAAGGCGAGGGCGGCGGCGTGTCTGAACATTGTGACTCCTTCTGAGCCTCACCTTGATCCGAACATCGTCGCGGCGAAAGGGGCGACGCATTTCGCCGGCGCAAGGTGAAGGTCTGGAGTGACCATGGCCAGCCCCCCGGGCAAGCCTATGCCTCCGGTATCCACACCATCATCGATCCCCGCCCGCGATTGGCCCACAAATAGTAGGGTAGGGCGGTGAGCGTGGCATCCGTCTCCTTAGGTGGCGTCGTGCGGTAGAGGTCGCGCCAGTCCGAGGGATCGATGGCCCTGGCGCGGGCCGAGAGCGTCACCGCGCCGCCGAACAGATCGGCGCGCGTGCCCGATCTAAGCTCCGCATCCCGCGGCAGCTTCAGTCGCTGCACTGCTCCGCCCGGATTGTCCACTTCCTCGACGCAATAGACGAGGGGGCCGCGTTTCAACGCCACGCGCCCGACATCCATGATCACACCCGGATTCGCATAGAGCCGCTCGGCCGGCATCGGCAGGTCGAGTGCAATGCTATCGCCCTTCTGCCAGGTGCGGTGGATGGTGACGTAGCCGTTGACCGGCGCCGTCGCGACGGCCTCCCCGTTCACCTTGATCGTGAAGCTCTTGGCCCAGCCCGGAATGCGCAGCTTGACGTCGAACGCCGCCGGTGCCGCCGGATCGATGCTGATCGCGATGTCGCCCGACCACGGGTAGTTCGACGTTTCGCGGATCGCGACTTCCGTGCCGGCGATCTGCCGCGTCGCCGAGATGCCGCCATAGAGGTGGAAGGCAAGTCCGTCATCCGCGGTCGACAGGAAATAGCCTCCGACGGAAGCTACGAGCCGGCTGACATTCATCGTGCAGCACGGGCAGGTATGCCACTCCCAGCGCTCGGCGGAGCCGTTGCTCTCAAGCGGATTGGCGTAGAAATAATGCTCGCCGTCGCGGCTGAGACCGGAGAGCGCGCCATTGTACAGCGCAAGCTCCATCACATCCGCATACTTGCCGTCGAGGTCGAGATGCAGCATGCGCTGCGCCCAGAAGATCAGCGCCACCGAAGCGCAGGTCTCGGCATAGGCGGTCTGGTTGGGCAAGTCGTAATCGTAGGTGAACCCCTCATTGTGCGCCGATGGCCCGAGGCCGGCCGTGACGTACATTTTGGTGATCATCACGTCGTCCCACAGCGTTTCGCAGGCTCGCTTCAGTGCCGCGTCGCCGAGTTCGGCGGCGAGGTCTGCCATCGCCGTGTACATGTACATCGCCCGTACCGCATGGCCGACCACCTTGGTCTGCTCCCGCACCGGCATGTGGCTCTGTGAATATTCGTAATTGCCGTGGACGTAACGCTGCGTCTCCCAGCCCTTCTTCTCACGCTCCTCCCGTTCGATGTCGAAATAATGCGGCGGCTGCCGGCCGCGCTCATTGATCAGGTAGGTCGCAAAATCGAGATGCTTCCGCTCGCCCGTCAGGTGGTAGAGCTTGATCAGGGCGATCTCCAGTTCCTGGTGGCCGTCATAGCCCCGCTTCTTGCCCTCTCCAGGCCCAAAGACCGAATAGATGTGCTCGAGATACCGCTCCATGATCCCGAGCCACCGCCGGCGACCGGTCGTCTCGTAATAGGCGATGGCGCCTTCGAGCAGGTGGCCGGCATTATAGAATTCATGGTTGTCGCGCAGGTTCGAAAAGCGCTTCTCGGGCTCCCGGCCGAGATACCAGCAGTTGAGATAGCCATCGGGCGCCTGCGCCTTTTCGAAATCGTCGATGACAGCCTCGATCTTGGCCTCGATCTCGGCGTCGCGCCGATGCGACAGCGCATAGCTCGCCGCCTCGATCCACTTGCCCACGTCCGAGTCCCAGAAGACCTGAACCGTGAAGCCGTTGGGATGCCTCGGAAAGCGCAGGGGCGGGGGAGGCTGCGGCAGCTTGAGCGAATCTAGAATGCCATACTCGCCAAGCTTCTTGTGCTGGCTGGGGATTGTGCGCGTCAGCACGGTATCGAGCCGCTCCTTCCAGAAGTCGCCCTCCAGACGCACATCGACAAAGCGTACGGGATGATACTGACTCATAGAGACTCCATTTTCAGCGGGACTTCGCCCGCCGTTTTCTTGGCTTCCGAGGATTCGCGGACGACCAGGCTGCAGGGCAGCCGGCGCACGCCCCGCATCGGGTGTCCGCTCATGATGGCGAGCAGCGCTTCTCCGGCCTCGCGGCCCAACGTGCTCAAATTCATGTCGATGCTCGACAATTGCGGCCGGGCCGCCAGCGTCATCACGTCCCAATTGTCGAAGCCGACAATGGCCACGTCGCGCGGTACGGCAACGCCGCGCTCGCGCAGGACCTCGCCGGCGCCGCGGGCCAGTTGGTCGTTGTCGCAGAACAGGCCGTCGGGCTTCGGGCCCGGTCCATCGAATAGCCGCGCCACCGCATCGCGACCCCACTGCTCCGACCATGGGCCGTTGAGGTAGAGCGCCGGATCGAACGTCCGGCCTGCTGCGCTCATGACGCGTTCGTGGCCGGAGCGACGCAGCCTCACGGCATCGAACCGCTCCGGCCCCGCGATGTGGGCGATACGCTGCCGGCCCTGCGCCAGCAGGTGCTCGACGGCAAGCACGGCACCGCCCTCGTCGTCAGGGATGAGGCAGAGAGCATTTTCGTCGTCCGCCTGCGAGTAGACATAGACGATTGGCACCCCGGGCAGCGGCCCGATCGGGGGCCGCTTGTCGGCGCGGCGGGCGGTCACCACCAGCCCGTCGATGCGCTTGCGCATGAGCTGCTCGACATGCTGGCGCTCGCGTGCCGGATCGTCCGTCGCATTGCACATGAACACCGCGATGCCCTGATCGGCGAGCTTCTGCTCAAGCGCTTCGACGATGGGAAAGCTGAACCTGCCGAAGGAGTCGTTGGTCAGCAGTCCGACCGTCATCGAGCGCGCGCGGTGCAGGCTCTGCGCCAGATCGTTGGGCCGGTAGCCGAGTTCGCGCGCCGTCGTCAGCACCTTCTCGCGCGTTTCCTGCCGCAGATGTCCGGTGCCGTTCAGCGCCTTGCTCGCCGTTCCGATCGACACACCGGCGGCGCGCGCCACGTCGTGAATGGTGAGGCCGCGCCGGCCGGTGCGGACGGGCCGCGGTGCATCGCTTGCATCGCTCATCTCAGCCCTTGATCGCCCCCGACATGAACCCGCGAACATAGTAGCGCTGCAGCACCAGAAACAGCAGGACGCAGGGCAGCGCCATCACCACCACTCCCGCCTCCGTGGCCCCGTAATTGATGACGCCCATCGTCTGCTGCCGCAAATTGGCGACGGCGACCGGCAGCGGCTGCTGGTTGGGGTCGGTGAGGAGGATCAGCGGCGCAAAGAAATCGTTCCAGGCTGCGAGGAAGGCGAACAGGCCGACCGTCACCAGCCCGGGCGTGACCGAGGGCAGCATGATCCGCCAGAGCGCGCTGAACGTCCCGCAGCCGTCGATCATCGCGGACTCTTCGATGTCGCGCGGAATGGCCTCGAAGGAAATGCGCATCATGTAGGTTGCAAATGGGAGCTGGAACATCGCGATCATCAGCGACACCCCGACCAGCGAATTGGTGAGGCCCAGCTTGTTGAGCAGCACATAGAGCGGGATCAGCAGCGTCGCATAGGGCACCATCAGGATCGACAGCGTCAGTAGGAACAATGCGTCCCGGCCCCAGAACTTGAACCGCGCGAAGGCGTAGCCCCCCAGCGTCGAGATCGCGAGGGTGATGACGACGGTGAGCACCGAGATCACGGCGCTGTTGAATGTGACCCGGGGCAGGCCGGGCGGGAAGTCGAACAGCGTGCCGTAATTGCCCAGTCCAAAGCCCTGGGTCTGCGCGGTCCCCGGCTGCGGGCTTACCGAGGCGAATACACTCCACAGCAGTGGAAACAGGAAGATGATCGCGAGCCCGCCGGTAAGCACGTAGTAGGGCGTGCGGCCGATGCTCGTCTCCTGGGCATAGCTCATCGCATCACTCCCTGTCGTCGCCGCGCAGCAGTCGGAACTGTAGGGCGTTGAGAATCAGCAGCGCCGCCAGCACGATGATCGACAGCGCCGCCGCTGTCCCCATGTTCTGGCGCTGAAATGCCTCGCGATAAATCACCTGCACCACCGTCACGGTGCTGTTGTCGGGTGCGCCCTTGGTCAGGATGAAAAACTGGTCGAAGGCCAGCAGCGAGCCCGTGACGCAAAGGATGGTCGCCAGCGACAGTGACGGCCGCAGCAGCGGCAGCGTGATGTGGCGGAAGGTCTGCCATTTGGAGGCGCCGTCGATCGATACGGCCTCATAAAGGTCGTCCGGGATGGCCTGCAGCCCGACCACCAGGATCAGCATGTAGAAGCCCGCGAACTTCCAGACCACGAGGAAGGTGGTCGACAGCAGCGCACCCCATGACGTGCCGAGAAAGGCGATCGGCCCGTCGATCAGGCCCAGCGCCTGCAGCGGCGGGCTGATTGGCCCGATAGCCGGTGAGTAGAAGCCATAGGCGAGCAGCGATGCCGCCGCGAGACCGACCGAGACCGGCAGCAGGAATACCGTCCGTAGCATGCCCGACCACCGGGTCGTCGCCTGGACAAGCAGTGCCAGACCGAGCCCCAGTCCCAGCAGCAACACCGTCACGATCACCGTGTACTCAATGGTGAATGTCACCGCCGGCCAGAACAGCTGGTTGCGCGTGATGGCCGAGAAGTTCTTGGGAAAATTGAGACCCTCGTCCCCGGTGAGCAGGCCCCACCGGCTGCCTGACATCTTCACCACCAGAATCAGGGGCGTGAGAAAGAGGACGATGATGAAGACGAGGGTCGGGATCGTATAGACGAAACCCATCATCTGCCGGCGCAGGGCGAACCCGAAGCCCCGCGCCGGCCGCGTCGCCCTCAGCTCGTGCGGCATCGAAGTCGTGGTGGTCACAATCATCCCCGTTCGTGATTTCGGCACGGTCCCCCCGTGAGGAGGAACCGTGCCGCATCTGCGGTCAAGTTACGGGTTGAGCGAATCGTTCATCGCTTCGTTGTTGGCGTCGATATTGGCGCCGTCGCCGAACACCGCGTCGCGCAGCAGCACGAGCCACGGCCCCTGCGGGTCGTTGAACGTGGCGCCGAAGTTCTTGGCGAGCGGCGTCTTGCCCTTGCCGGCGATCTCGTTGAACAGCACGAGCCGCGGGTCGGCAGCGCTGTACTTGTTGCTGGCGAGATCCGGCCGGGTGAGAACATTGCCATTCTTGGCGACGACCTCGATTTGGGCCTCGTCGCTCTGGATCCAGGCGAGGAAGTTCCAGGCCGCATCGGCCTTCGTGCTGTCGCGCGAGATGCCGATGGCGTCGCCGCCGATGAAGGTCGACTGGCCGCCATTTATGCCGGCGATGGGCGTGACGCCGATATCCTCGTCCGCCAGGGCCCCGCCCGACAGGCCCACCAGCGTGGCCGGCATCGGCATCACGCCGATTGTGCCCTTGGGGAAGTAGCTGGTCCAGGTCGGGCCTGCCTCGTTCATCGTATCGGGCATCAGCGCGGTCCCGTCCGCCGCCATGTCGTGGAAGATCTTGAAGATCGCCTTCCATTCCTCGCTATTGGCGTAGGATTCGGTGCCTTCCGGATTCATGATCGCCTCGCCGTCAGCCCAGGCGATCGGGAACCAGGTAAACACCGCGCAGCCGCCGCAATTGCCACCCCAGAACGTGCCCGACACGCCGTTGCCGAGCTTGGCCACGGCGCGCGCCTGTTCGGCGAACTCGACCAGCGACGTCGGCCCCTTGTCCGGATCGAGGCCGGCTTCGCGGTACAGCTTCTTGTTCCACATCCACACCGACAGATCGGCGATGAACGGCATGCCGTACTTCTTGCCATCCCAGGTCGACACCTCGATCGCCGCGGGGGCGACCTTGTCGATATTGGGCAGGGCGTCGATCTTTGCCGTGATGTCCTGGAAAAGGCCCGCCGAGGTCCAGTTCGGCATGAACACGACGTCCGCCGAGAACAGGTCGGGTAGGCCGTTGGCCGCAGCCGCGGCGCCTACCTTGGTCTGGTAGTCGTCGGTCACGACATAGGTGGCGATCACCTTGTTCTTGTGCGTGGCGTTATAGGCCTCGATCAGCTGCTCGGCTCGCGCCTGCGTGGCCGCGCGCGTCCACAGAGTGAGCTCCGTCCCGTCGTCGACGCCCATCGGGTCCTGCGCCAGTGCCGGCGCGGACAATGCTGCAACCGCGCCGATGGCGGCCGCTAATTTGGTCAGCTTCGAAAAAGTCACCGATTCCTCCCTGATTGCTCCTTCACCGGGCCCTTCAAAGGCTCCTTCCCGGCTTAAGAAAAGCTTTTCCTGCTTGGTCGCGAATTGCCGTTAAAAGGCAGGCTCGCGATATCGGAAAAGCTTTTCTCCAGCCTAATCGCATAGATGAGAGCCGCTTGGCAAGAGCCAGCGGCGGCCGCTGGGGTTGTCGGGGGAGGCTGGAGCGGGTGAAGGGAATCGAACCCTCGTCGTAAGCTTGGGAAGCTCGACCTATTTTCAGTGAGCCAATCCCTTAGCTGTAAAATCGCGGCCTTGGCGAAGGGGAATTCTCCTTAAGAATCAATAACGGCGTAAAACCGCCGCACCCCGATTCCTGACACCATGCAATAAGGCTTCATGGAACGCTTCAAATGGCAGCGCGACGGCAAGGGCGGCTTCGTCGCCTACCCCGAGGGCGAGGCTGCAAAGACCCGATCCGCCACCATCAGGCGGAACAATTCGAGCGGCGACCGCCCCTGGTCATGGTGGGCCGGGTACGACACGGCAAAGCGGTCGGGGATAGCATCAACGCAGCAGGAGGCCGCGGACAGGGTGCGGGAGGTCTGGCCGCGCCTGCGGGAGCAAGCCGCCGAGGACACGCGCGAGGCCGCCGAGAGAGAGGCCCTGCGCACGCTGGTGCAGCGCATGGCGACGCATGGTGATCTGCCGCTATCGGTGTTCGGGATCGAGCAGAGCGACAGCGAGCGGCTCAGGCGCATCATCTGGCTGCTCACGCATGGCGGGATGGGATCGATCGATGGGAAGGCCAAGCCGCTGGTGGATGCGTGCTCGGCCGAGCTCTACCGGCGGCGGACGGGCGCTTAGGCTTCGCCCGGATAGATGCCGGTGCGACGCCAGTGGCGCAACTTCACCATACTGACCTGCCGCTCCTTGAGATACTGCCGCATGAAGTCGAACCCATGCTCGCGGATCATCCATCGCCACTGAAGGCAGCCCCGGACAGCGCCTGTCCGAAGGATGCTGTACTGCTGGTCAAGCGACAAGGTCGCCCACAATTCGTTATGCCGACGTTCGGCAGCGGCCAGTTCGGCATCCTGCTCCGCCTCGGTCATTTCAAACCACAGTTCCATTTCGATATCGTCGTCCATCGCGATCTCCCTTCCTGAGGGGTTAATCGCTTCAAGCCAGCGAAACCGGTAATCGGAAAACAAAAAAACCTGGCCGTGCTCAGCCGCTAGGGCCGGGTCTCCATCAGGAGCTTGTCGAGCCGGTCCGTGAGACGATCGATCGACTTCTTGATCCCCTCGAGGGCGGCGCTGAGCTCGCTCGATGTGGCGAAGTTCTCGGCCGCGTAGAGCTTATGATCGGCAAGGGACTTGGACAGCATCTCCTCGGCTGACTTTGCCCGGGCAGTCTCGGCCGCGTCGGCCAGGGTGCGCTCCTCCCGCTCTTTTTCGATCGCCTTGTCGCGCTCGCGCAGCTGGACCAACTGCCATTGCAGGAGCCCCCACGCGAAGCCTGCAATCGCAATCAGGGTGCCGATCAGCTGCACCGCCATTTCAACCGTCAAAGTCATCAAGTCGTCTTTCGCAATGTCGTGAGTAGGGGCGGGCTGACGCAGGCCCGCCGGCGAGATCAGCGTTTGCCGATGGAGCGGGCCGCGAAGGCTCCGGCGTCAGCGATGACAATGGCGGGCACGAGCACCATCGCCATATCGTGGATACGCTCGGGCACGTCGATGACGACGAGCGACCAGCCGAACCACGGGTTCACGATCTGGACGAGGTAGATCGCGGCCCACCACAGGCCGAACGGCACGACGATCAGCCAGCGACCGACCGATGTTGCCGACCAGGCGCGGCCGGCCTCTGTCACGGCGATGTCGCGCGCTGCGGTGAGCGCCGCTATGTCCCGCTCAGCTTCGAGCCGCTCGGCGTCATTGGTGGCGTTGAGCTTGGCCTGATAGGCCGCGAGCAGTGGATCGGTGAATTGCTTGATAACGCCGCCGCCGAGCCAGTCGAGGATTGCGCGTAGCATCAGCAGCTCTCCCAAACGCCGTTGCGAAGCCAGCCATGCCAATGGCCCACGCGATGCACGGAGGGGCTGAGCGTCGGCTTTTCGCGATTGCCGTCCCAATGCCAAGAGGGGCTGTCGGCAGGCTTGAAGCCGTTGCCGACAAGAAGGTTGGATTGGTGGCCGCAGCCGCAGGGGCAGACCCACGACATGTAAACTTCGCCGTCACCATCGGGCAGCGAGAAGCTGACGCTGCCGGGGATGGCCTTGTCGGCAAGTTCTCGCCAGCTGGTGAGATGCTGCGCCACCACGGGCACCGTACGGACCTCAGGCATCGATCACCGCCTTGGTCTCGCCGCCGGCCTCGACCACGACGGTCGCGTAATCGGTGCCCTTCAAGGCCTTGGCGACCTTGACTTCGGGATCGCTTGCCCGTGTCGCCGGCCGCCAGCGCGACCACATGGTGAGGATCAGCGCGATCGCCGCGGCCCAGGTCCGCCAGCCTTCGGGCAAGACGGCCACGATCTGCGGTGCATTGAGCAGCTCGGCCGCGATGTCGAGGATGTCGGGCAGGAACAGCGCCACCATGCCAACGACGCCCAGCAGCCAGGTCCGGAACCGGACAATGAAATCCCATAGCCCTTCCATGTCGGGCCTCCTTTCAGATGAGGATGAGAAGACCGCCGCCGATGCCGGCGACGGCGATGAGGGCGAGGACCGTGGCCCAAGCGCCGTTGGCGCCCTGCACGTAGCCCGTTGCGGCGCGTTCGAGCGCACCGGCCCAGAGCACGACAACCGCACTCAGCCCGCAGGCGAGGCCGAGGACGATGAACAGCACGGCGAGGATGAATTCGGCCCACATGGGTCGGGCTCCTAGACAGCCGTGCCCGTGATGGCGCGAATGATGGCGCCGGCGAGCTCGTCCATCTGGGGCATCGTGAGTGTGATTGTGGCCGAGGCGCCCTCGGTGCCATCGTCGTTGCGGGGCGACCGAACGGTGATTGTGAACAGGTTGGTATCGTTGGTCTCGTTGACCGAGATATATTCCGGGTAGTCGCTCCCCGGCGCGGTATAGGCGAAGACGTTCTTGGGCATTCAGGCCTCCTTGGCTTTCGCCGCGAGCGCAGCGGCCCGCTGACGGTTGATGACTACGTGGATGACGAGCGGCGCGGCGATGAGCACCGCGACAATGGCAATGCCCCACCACGGCAGCCCGGAGAGCCCTGAGGCCTGATCGGCCACGCCGCCCCCGGTGACCACGACGGCGCCGCCCGCCTGCTGGCTGGCCTTGTCCTTAGCTGCCTTGGCCTCGGCCTCGAGCTCGGCCGCGCTCAGCACCCAGCTCAGTGCCGTCGCCTCGACGTCGGCGATACGACGGGACCAGCCCTTGCCGAACGTGTTCCAGATGGCGAGTGACTTCACGAAGCCCAGCCGCTTCGCACAGTGGCCCTTGATGGTCCTGGGGGCGTCGGCCTTGTCGGCGGCATTGAGCGTGATCGGCCCGGCGATGCCGTCCTGTGTCTCGCCCAGGACTGCCTGCAACCACTTCACCGATCGTGAGGGACCCGAATTTACCCCGCCGTCGAAGGTGACGAGGTCGACGCCGGAAGGCAGGTCGTCGCCCCGCACCTTGAGCCAGTATCTCGCGCGATAGATCTCGGCGATCTTCGCGTCCGTCAGATGCTCGATATCGAGGTTCGGAAACGAGGCGGCGGCGATGCCCTTTTTTGTGCCCTTGAGCTCGCCGACGCCGACCTTGCCGCCGGTCCAGTTGCCGGGGTCGCGTCGATCTTTGGTGAAGCCGCCCTCCCACTTGAGGACGTGCGTCAGCGCGCGGGCGAAATTGGCCTGCATGGCAGTCTCCTGACTTGCGAAAGTGAATGGGCTGGCCCGGCTTCCCGGGCCCTGTCAGTCGGGCCAGCGAGCCGGGAGGGGCTGGGCGCACACGACTGCCCCTCCCGGTGCTACGACTAAATCTCAGTTGCCGTCAGAACGGCGTCCTGCACTCATCCGGGCCGTCCCGCCTTGTGGCGGGATAGCGGTTCCGGCTGGCGGGCGAACCAATCATGGTGCCAGCCGGAGCCGCTTTCTGTGCGGCTCGCCGGAGGCGGCTGGTTTGACGATGGAGTGGTGAGCGGGGTAGATCATCTGACGGGATGGGGTGATCTTGACCTTGCAGATTATTATTCACGCAGGAGGAGGCAAAACCGGGTCAACCGCCCTTCAGCGCCTTCTCTTTGAGAACAGGTCGCAGTTGGCCGATCAAGGCATCGCCTATGCGATCGTCGGGGACTACGGCAAATTCCCCACGAGCGGCAACGGTCAGGTGCTTGATGTCGCATTGCGCGGCGATCAGAACATTGATCCTCTCGTCTCCGCTTTGGCGCCCGCCGGTTACGAGCGATCGATCATTTCGAGCGAGTATTTCGGGAACCTCACGGTTGCGCAGTGGACCGCATTAATGCGCGCCCTAAAGCAGCGCGGCGAGGTCCACTGCATCTTCTTCACTCGCGACATCTATCCGCTCTACTTTTCGCAGTGGCTCCAGACGTTGAAGTCGCGTCAGACGCTGGACTTCCCTGACTTTGCTGAGCGTGACAACTTCATCCACAAGCGGTTCTTTGCCGCCGCACCGAACCTCGGTCGCGTCACCGTCCTGCACTATGACAGCATCGCGCCCGGACATATTGGCGTCGCTTTTTCGAACGCGGCAGGCATCCCTGCACTCCCTGTCGCTATGGCGCGGGAGAACCGCAGCCCGACTAAAAACGAGGCCGCGACACTGCTGACAGCCCATCGAGCGAGACAGGAACCCGATCGGTCGGTGTGGGCGGCCATGGCCGGAGACAGTTCGACGCCCGCATGGTCACCAGCTTACTTCGAAGTCTTCCCCGATGTTGTTGCCACCCTTGAGCGGCGCCACTCCAGCCAAGTCGCGGAAATCAATGAGCGATACTTCTCAGGACAGGAAATCCTCAACGTGCTGCGCCCAGGGCTAAGGCAGCCTGGTTTGACGGGTCAGGTGGCGGCGGGCTAGATCAGCGGGCTATGTTTGAGGCCATAAAAGACCGATGGCTTGCCCTCCGGGAAGCGACGGCCACGCCGCCGATCATCATTCTTTCGTTCAACCGACCGCACTATCTGCGACAGGTGCTGAAGTCGCTAGCAGGACAGGTGCCAAAGATCGACGGGCACCGCGCCCACTTGTTTCAAGATGGCGCAGTGAATGCCTACAGCGGCAATGTCTATGCGGAGCAGCGCGACATCAATAAGTGCATGCGCATGTTTCGGAGACGTTTTCCTGACGGCACGGTCCACGCCAGCGACAGGAACATCGGCATCGCCGAGAACTTCCTCCGAGCCGAACGTTTCGCCTTCGAAACACTGGAAGCGCCAGTTGCCTACTTCTTCGAAGACGACCTAGTGCTGTCAAAGCACTACGTCGCCGCGTTAGATACACTTCGACGACACTTTGCGGGTCGCAAGGACGTCGGCTATTTCAACGCTTGCGGAAGGCACACGGCGCCGATCGAAGAGCAGCGCCGGCGATCAGCCGACATCATTGAGATGGGGCATAGTTGGGGATTCGGACTGAGGCGCTCCCATTGGCTCGCCATGCAGCCAATCTTGGCCCCGTACTACGAACTCGTGTGTGGCGCAGACTACCGCGCCCGCCCTGGCGTGGAGATCCGCGCACTTTGGAACGCGGCCGGGTTTGAAGGCAATCCAGCAACGTCACAAGATTGGGCCAAGAAAGCCGCGACCGAGTTGTTGGCGGCTCAGCGCCTTTCATGCTTCCCGGCGCTAGGAACTTACATCGGCGTCGTTGGTACTCACTTCAACGAAGATACGTTCCGCCGATATCGCTTCGACGAAACCGTCACCTACCGCCGGCCACTTCGACGCCTCAATCGGCTTGCGTATCTGAAGTCGCCAGGCTGATCCTTCTCCCCGCCTCAGCCCGTCGGCTCCAGCAGTTCGGCCGCGCGCTCGACGCCGAACAGTTGCACCAGGGCGCCTTCGAGAACGGCATAGAGCTCATCGCTCGTGCTGATGAACGTCGCGCCCTCGTATATCCTGCGCAGTCGCACCGGCTGCGCCTGCAGCGCGGCCTCCATCTGTTCGGCCTCCTCGTCGGTAGCGCGGCGCCAGATTGCATCTTTGCTGATCGTGGCGATCGCCGCAGACGCAACGCGCTCGACCCATTGGCCGTCCCGCCAGTCGAAGTTATCTCCAGGTCTATTTGGCACTTCTTCGCGATCATCCGGCGCGGAGTAGACCTCGGCCTCCTCTGCGCTGCCGAAATTCATCACGTAGGCGCTCCCGGTGATCTTGTCGGCAAATGTCCTGGTGATGGTCATGGTGCTGTGCCCCTCCTAGACGACGAGATAGCCGAAGATGAAGTAGACGTTGTGAGCTGAGGCGGTCGCGGCAACAGTGTTGAAGATCACCCTGTCGTTGACGGCATCGACTCCAATTCCCCACGCTTCCATGAACGTGGCGGCACCAGCCGCGCCACCTACATCGTTGCCAGCCAACGCCGAAGCAACTGGCAGCGACATGCCCATGGTTGTGACGGCGCCGGCACTAGTCGGGTCAATTACGAAGACACCGAAAACAATGCAAATATCGCCGATCAGAACGTAGTTGCTTTGGACGGCGGTCGATGACGCAACGTTGGCGGTATTGAAGAGTGTGGGAGTATAATGTCCGGACGCTACGTTGCTCGCAGCCAGCTTACTATTCAGCTGCGCCTGTATCGCGGACGTGACTCCATCGACATAGTTGAGCTCGGCCGCCGTCGCCGTAACACCCGCGCCAGCAAGCACGGTCGAATCATCCGAAAACGTCTTCGTTCCCGACCCGTCACCGACCTTGAGCTTGTTGTCGTCGGTGTCCCACTGGATATCGCCCTCAGCAGTGGGGGCAGCCGATGCGCCCTGCTTGAGCACCAGCGTGGCATCGGCAAGGAAATCACGCGCCGCAGGCGTGAGGTCCGCCAGGTCCATCGTCCCGGCGCCGGTGAAGTACGCCAGCTTGTTGGCTGCACCCGTCAGCCCGGCCAGGGCATCGACATTGCCGCTGTCACCGATAGCGGTGAGCAACTCCTGGAGCTTCGTCGTCAGCCGCGCGCCATCCGGCAGGGGCTCGATCCAGTACGCATCGCCCGACAGGGCCGTGCCGGGCCACGACGCTTCGAGCGTGAGCTGCGTGTCGGAATCCACGCTCTTGATGCGAACGGAGAGCCCGTCCGCATCAGTGCCGAACCTGTCGCCAACTCGGATATCGGTCGTCTCCCACGCCGTACCGACGCCGGTAATGGTGGCGCCGGACGATGAGACCGTGCCGTCGGTGTAGTAGCCGTCTGCCATGAAAAAAGCCGCCCTGCGGCGGCCCCCTTGGATGAAGTGTGCTTGCTTTAGACGGGGAGGCCGAAGCTCTGGCTCGGCGCGTCGCCTTCCGGTTCCTGCCCCTGATACGCCGCGATGATCGCCTGAGCTTCCTCGAGCTGCGCTGCGGCCTTGGCGAGTTCGCCCCTGAGCCGGTCGACCTCGACGGCTTTGAGCAAGGCCTGCGTGCGCCAGAACTCGGCGTTGGACGCGATGAGCTCGTGCACCGATGGGGTGAGCGGGATGCTGAGGGGCTTTAGCGTGTCAGTCTTTGGCGCGTCGGACATTGTTGTCTCCATTGGCGGGCCAGTGATGATCTGTCGCGAAATCTGCGGGGATCGGCTTCATGGCGCACAGTTCGTCGCACCGGTCGCGCATCGCATCGATCCATTCGAAATCGACATCGGCGGCACCGCGCAGACCGTTGATCTGGTCCTCTATGGGAAAGCGCGCGAGGACGCGCTGATTGCATTCAGCTCGGACCTGATGAGGCTGGATGTACACCTCCGAGGTTCGCTTCACCGCTCGGAACCCGTCCGCAGAAAAGCTCACCTTCTGCTCAACATCATTGAGCTTGCCTTCGATGACGATCTCGCCCGGCCTGGCCTGCGCCTGCATGTCCTGAAAGGCGCAGGAGCCAGAGCGCAGCACGGCGCCGGTCGCAGGGTCGACGACCGAATAGTCCACCGACCGCAAAGCATTCGACACTTCGCTACCTCTTGAAATTGAGCGCCTGGATGAAGCGCTGCGCGACGACGAGCGTGCTGTCCGCCGCGCCAAACCTCGCTTCGAGTTCCCAGGTCGCCGATGAGGGAGACGTGTCGACGTAGTTGATACCCACGGTCGACAGTCCGTTGGCCGGGATCGTGGCCTGCCCGCTGGCACGGAACGAGCCGTTCTCATTGATGCGCAGGGTGACGGTCTTCGGGCTCCCGCTGGTGTTTTCGATTTCGCAGTTGCCCATCACCGTCACAGTGCCGCCGTTCGGCGTGAGACTTGTGGTCACCAGCGATTTAACTGAGCTGTTGAGCGTCACCGTGCCCGCGGTCAGGGCCGAGGAAGACAGAACGACATTGTTCGAAGCGATGAGGGCGGTGAGGATAGAGGCGTCGAGCGCCACGTCGTCCAGGTCGATGCCGTTGTAGGTGCCGCCCTTGAGCTTAAGATTGTCGACGGTGAGATCGTGGATGCGGGCCGTGTCGATGAAGGTTTCGCCCTCCTCGAACAGCGCGGCGACGGTCGAGCCCGCCTTGATGACGACCTGATCGCCGACGATGACGACGCGGCCTTGGCTCGCCGTCACCTCGCCATAGATGCCGATATCGCGCCATGTGCTGCCGCTGTCGACGCGCGACTGCAACGCGAACCCGTTGGTCCAGCCCGACGACGGCGAATAGTCCATATCCAGCCGGAACGTGGCCGATCCGCTCTCATAGCCCACGACGCCCTCAAGCGCCGTCACTGCCGAGGCATTTGCGGTGATCGACGAGCCCTGCGTCGACACCGTCGACGACAGGCTGCTCAGGGCGCTCACCGTGGCCGAGAGCCCCGTGCTCGGATCGTTGACCGCCGTCTCGATATCGGTGACGCGCACCCCCATGGCCGTGATGCCGTCGGCGTTTTCTTCGATCAGCGCCGCCAAGGTATCGACCAGCGTCACCCTTGCCGTGAGGCTGCCAAACTGCTCCGCCACCTCCTGCCGGACGCTGCGAACATCCAGATGCGACCGCGCCATGCCATCACTTACGAGCTGATCGATCCGCTGCAGCGTCTCGCGCATGTCGCGGATCGAGTTGGCGGCACGCTGCTGCCAGGCCGTTACATCTTCGTCGAGCTTTGCGAGGTTGATTTCACCGTCGCCGACCGTGGCTGTGATCTCGTCGGACGTGCCCGACACACCACCCGTCGAGCTCGCCGGATAATAGTCTCCCTTGTTGCCGGAGTAATCGACTCCCCGCGCCCAGAAGTACCGTGTCTCCTCTCCCTCGAAACCCGAGACGGTCACCCTGGGATCGGTCGTATCGGCGTAGTGCGTCGCGCCGCTGCGATCATTGCTCGATGCGACCCACCACTCGAAATGATCGAGTTGCAGATAGGGCAGCGGCGACGTGGCGCCGGTATAGGTGAGCACGGCATCAATGGTGCCTGGCCCGCCTGATGTGGTCAGGCCGGTGACGGCAATATCGGTATCGGCCATGTTATCCCCAGAGCGTCAGCACGGCCTGGCCATCTGCCAATCGGTCTTCGCGCTCGATGACGGTGAACAGTTTGCCGCTGCCCCAGCCGAAGCGATCCAGCGTCAGCGTGCCGGTCGAGCCCAGCGTCATGTCGTCGGCATCGGACAGCGCCACCGGAAGCGTCAGCACGTCGCGCGCCACGCCGTAGAGATCGGCCCGGCGATCAATCTCGTCACCGGCTTCCGTCGCATCGGTAAGCAGTGTGTCGATGGTAAGCTCAGGCGCAAGCAGGTGCTTGGTCTTGACCGCGCTATCGTCGGCCTTCACCTCGCGATACTCGGTTTCCGCGAAGCTCTTGAGCGCCGCCGTCGTGCCTGGGCACACCATCTCGCCGGTCTGCACCGTGTAGTTGCGGCCATAGCGCAGGATGATGCGCCACGCCGGCAAGCCGTTCTCCGTGTCGGGATTGGCGACGATGCCGATGTCCCCGACGATCGTGTTCTCGTCGAGCTCCCATGTCGAGCTCCCGATGTCGGGGCCGCGGCCCACCTGAAACGGGCCAGTGGCCGAGGGCACGAGATAGCCGCCTACGCTCGCGAGTAGCCGGCCAATGGCCTCGGACCCCGTCTGGTCGCCGTCGAGATAGATGCCGACCTCCTGATCGCAGAGCGTCGCGAAATCCGAGAAACTCGTGGCGTCGATATTGTCGCTGCCCGTGAGCCCCATCTTGGTCAGGACCGCCTCGACGCAGGCGGAGGTCGTGCGATCCGCCGCGGTCGCGCCCTGCGTGACATCGGCGGTGAGCGTGAACCATGTCGCGACCCCCAGCCGGAACAGCGCTTCGGCGAGGCACGTGCCATATTTGCCCGGCGGGATGGTTGCGGCCTGCAACAACGCCACCGTGGCATAATCCTGCGTCAGCGTGAGCGCGACGCGGCCGTCATAGACCGTGATCGCCGATACCTCGCCATCGTGCACCTGGTAGATCAGGTCGAACGGATTGACCGTCAGGGGCGAGATGTTGAAGACCTTGCCGCAAACGAATGGCTTGGGCCGATCCTTCATGTCGGCCGTGCCGTCCGCCAGGTGATCGGCTATGCCGCCCGCTGTCGTCGTGCCGCCATAGCGATTGGTCTGGACGGGCTTGTCGAGCTCGAGGCGGCGATCGTAGAGCCGAAGGCGCAAACGGTCCCTGGCGGCGTCGCTGTCGACGTGCTCAACTGTGCCTCGGAACACGACGGTGGCCGTGGAATAGGCCGCGCGGGCATTGGCGAGACGCAGGACGCGCACCTTGCGGCCGTCGAAGCCATAGCCCAGCAGAGCGTCGAGAGCGCCGTCGACGTTGATCAGTTCGATCGCGCCATAGCTGATCTGGCCCAGCCCCATCGTCTTGCCGTCGCCCCACAGGGCCCGGCGGATGGTGCCGGGATCGGCCACCACGGCAGGATAGAGCGTGCTGGCCGGCGTGTCGGATGGTTTCGTGCGATATCCCGACATCGAGTAGCGCAAGGTTTCGACGCCCGAGCCCGTGTAGGCATCGATCTCGACCAGGTATTCGGGGGCATACATCAGAACTGTTCCCGGATCGTAAGCCCCACGCCCGACACGCCGAAGGCGGATTGCGCGATCGGGTCCATCGCACTGACCGTGCCCCAGAAGGATCGTGCCTGAAGCTTGGCGCCGGTTGCCTCGGGATCGGCGATGACGAGCACGGTCTGATCGTACCCGACGATCCGCTGGAACTGATACCAGGCGCCGAAGGCCTCCGCGTCCGGCAGATAATCAATGCCGAAACTGAAGATGCGCCGGTTGCGCTGCCGGTCCTGCTTGCCGACGCCGGCGAGCGTTTCCTGCCGGCGGGTGCGATCCTCGATCGAGAGGCCGTTGCTACCATAGCCATAGTTGATCGAGGGCGCGAACAACTTCGGCACGAACAACCGGCCCATTTCGATGTAGCCGGCCGCATTGGTCGTATCGGAGATTGCGATCTCCCAATAGCGATAGGTCTGGGCCGACGAGAGCAGATGGATCAGGTTCGTGCCGGCATCGGCGTCAATCTCATCGGCATCGAGCCCGGGATCGAGCGAGCCAGAGGCATAGCCATCGGCGAACTCGGTGCTGCTGGAGCCCTTCACCGACCAGGTGCCGGCGGCGGAGATATTGGTCGGTCCCACGATGATGCCGGAGACTTCCGTCGCCTCGCCGAAGTCGATCACGAACTTGGTGCTGTCCGTGGTTGCGTCCGTGGTGCGGGCCGTCTCGTAGAGCTCTGCCGTCTTGAGGTTGGAAAGCGGCAACCCTGTCTCATAGGAGCCGCCGGAGAACGTTGCCGTGTCGCTGATGGTGGAGTGCGCAATGACGATGCTGCCCATTACGCGGCCTTCTTCTTGAGATCGTTGAGGCCGATCTTCCTATTGAGCTTCTCGATCTCCTTGGTCAGCTTCTCGGCCGCCTTGCCGTCGAGCTGCGCCGCCTGCGCCGTCACCTTTTCGAGCTGCTTGACCGCCTGCGGGATGGTCAGCACCGCATCGCGCAGCGCATCGAGCTTGGTGAGCTGCTGGTTCGCCACCTGCAACTGTCGGTCCGCGCTGCTCAGTTGCGTGCCGGCCGATGTGACGGCGGCGCTGAGCCCCGCCTGCACCCGCTCGAAGATGTCCTGATAGCCCTGCGACGATCCGAGATAGCCCCGCGCGGCGTCCAGATAGTTCGTCGCCGCGCCCTGCAACCGCCCCTGCGCATTGGCATCGCCGAGCCGCGCCTTCGCCAGGATCAAGTCGAACTGCTTCTGGCTCTCCTCGAGCATCCGCTGCGGGCTGAGCGTCGAGAACTGCTTGTCGAGCAACAGGCCGGACTGGAACTGTTGCGTCGCCGTGATGAAATCGCGGGTGCGATCCACAACGGAGCGGAGCACGTCGGCCTCGCGTTGATAACTGTCGATCAGGTCTTGACGCGCATCCTCGAAGCGGTCGCGTACCTTATCGGCTGCCTGCTGCGCCTTGAGCGTGCCGCGATACGCATCCATCGCTCGTTCGAGCTGGTTCACCAGCCGGGTGTCGCCGGCGGCCTTCGCCACCTCCACGAGCTGCGCGCCCTGCGCCTTGAACCGGGCCACGGCGACGGAAATCTCGCTGACCTCCTTGCCCATGCCGGTGTCGATGAACTGCTCGATCGACATGCGGTTGTCGTCGAGGGCCCTGCGCGCCTTCTCGAGCTGCTCATTCATGCCGATGAAGCCGCCGATCAGCCCGGCCACGCCGCCGATGACAGCACCGATAGGACCGGCCGACGCACCGGCCAAGGCACCGCCGAGCGCACCCATGAGCGGCGATTGCGTGCTGTAGCCGATCCCGAGGCCACCAAGGCCGGCGCCGATGTTACCGGCGTTCTGCTTCAGGAAGTCCCCAAAGCCCTCGCCCATGGCCTTACCGAAGACCTTGGCGCGAGCCTCGCTCCATCCGCCATTGTCGTTGGCGGCGGGGGAAAACAGGTTGCCCTTGAGAAGATCGTCAAGCCCGGCCTGGAGGTTCGCCTGCCCCAGCTTTACGAAGCCGCCAAGCACTGTGCCGAAGAAGGCGTTGGCATCGGCAAGCGGCTTGTCGAACAGGTTCGCCAGTCCGTCGCTGAGCGCCCCGATTACGCCATCGTAAGCCTCGGTCAGCCGCCGCGTATGTTCCTCTGCCGAGGCCATCTGCGCGCCCAGACGCATGAGTTCTTGCGTCTGATCCGAGGTGAGCACAACGCCCTTGTCCGCCGCCTGATTGAGCAGCTTCATGGCATAGGTTTGGGCATTGATCTGCTCAGCGGTCATGCCAATGGTGCTCGCCTCAAGCTCCGAGGCCGCAATATGCTGGCGAGCGCCGCGCACGATGTCCGCGTAACTTTCGGCCATCTTCTGGCCGGCGGTTTTGGCGGTGGAGGCGATCCGGCCGATGGAATCGGCGACGCTTTCGGAAAATGTCGTCTTGAGGGCTTCCTCCAACGCGGCCGTGCCGACTTCGGCGAGCGAGAGGTTTGCGCGTAGCTCCTTGAGCTTGTCGTTCAGGGGGCTGTTGTTGAGCAGTTCGCGCGTCCGCTCGGTCAGCGCGGCTTCCGCAGCAGACCTGTAATATGGACTGTACGAGCGCGGGTCCGCCCCCGCTCCGAGCGTTCCTCGCGCAACCTCATTGCGAAGCGCCGCGCCCGTGCTGGTGATCTCGGCCCGCTGGATTTCGATGGCGGCCTGCTGACGCTTCAACTCCAACTCAAGCAGAGACTTCTTGGCGTTGAACTCCTTTTCGGAGTTGGCGAGGATGGATTGGGTCGCGATCTCCTGATCCTTCGCGGTACCGCGGATCGCGCGCGCATAGTCGTCAGTGATGCTCGACAGGGAATTAACGGCGCCCCGGACCTGATCCAGCGACATGGCCTCATCGGCAAGCGCGCGCTGTGCATCCTTGGCGCCGCTGAGAAGGCTAGCGCCCCACTGGATACCGACGGCCAAGAGGGCGGTGAAGCCAATCGAGAGCAAACTGACGGGCGACAGGAGCGACAGGAGCGCCGTGCCGAGGCCTTTGATCGGATTTGTCATCGTCGCCAGTTGGCCGGCGAGCTGCGTGCCCTGCTGCAGGCCGATCAACATCGGACTCATGCCCATGGCGGCCGTGATGCCCACGTCCTGAAACTGAGCGGCGAGCCCCGCCGTCTGGAACCGCATCCCGCCTATGGAGGTGTTCACGCGGTTCGCGTTCGCGACAGCGACACTTCCCATGCGGTCGAAGGCTGCGCCAGTATCGAGAGCCCGAGCGGCCAGCGTCGCGATCTCGCGCTCCGCGGTCTGCGTGGCGGCGGTGACTTGCTGCATCGCCCCCGATGTGGCGCCACCTGCCCGACCAAGCCGAATGGCGGCACCCTCGGCCTGTCCGGCCGCTGCCGTCATCCTCTGGAGTGCGGGCGTGGCGCGCTCGACCGAGGAACTTTCCACGGCAAGACCCAGCCGGGCGATATCGACCATTGCTTCACCCTGTGTGTTGGTGGCTTAAGCCGCGGATGCCGCCGACACCCTCGCCACATCCATCGCTTTGATCGCCCGCAACTCGAAGGGATCGAGCCGAACGCCACGCAATCGAGACCATGCCTCGATCTCGCTATAGGACAGGAGCGAAATGCCCATGCCCGTCTGCCGTCCCGAGTCCAGTTCCCAGAACCAGCCCCAGATATGCGCCACTACCTCGGGAGGATCGACACGTGGCACGGTGCGCCCCGCTTTCCTCAGATGATCCCGCACCGACGCCTTGCCGACCCGGCGCAGATCGTTCGATGCCAGATGGCTGACCGCTTCGCAGAGATGGTCGATCAGCCCTTGATAAAAAGGCTGCGGTTGCGCGCCGCGATGTGCACCTGGTCGAACAGCCACGGATACGTGCGCAGCAGGCGCTCGACGTTCTCGCGGGTGCATTCGACGGGCTGGCCGTTCTCTTCGACCTCGGTCCACGACACGACGGCGAGCGAGGCGTTGAAGTAGCCGTCTGCCTCCAGCTCTTCTGCCGTGACTTCTACGTGCGCGTTCCGTGCCGTCTTGAGGCGCTTGTTGGCTCGCTCCCGCTGGCCCTTCTTGACGCGCTCGCTGTCGTAGGACGCGACTGTGACCGTCGCCCCGGTGGGCTCTCCGGTCTTGGGGGAGAGGAGGTCGATCGTCGTCTCTTCGACGGATGCGAGAGTGCTGAGGTCCATGATTATTCTGCCGGGGTACGAGTGATGGTGAGCGAGGTGGCGGCCGAACTGTCGTAGTAGCCTTCGAAGGGCATCTGGACGAGCAGGCCTTCATCCGCCTCGGTGATGGTGGCGCCGGTGTATTTGAGCGCGGGAACGGTGAACTCCAGATCTCCGCCGGTGATGCCCTCGAACTCGACGACGAGCGCGCTTTCCGTTTCGGCGAGGAACTTGTTGACCAGCGCCTCGGTCTCGAAGAAGGCCGTTACGTTGCCCGTCACCTGGAACATGCCCGAGTTGACGGCCGGGGCCGTATCCGAGCCCACGACATAGGGGAGAGCCCCGTTGTTGGTGACGGTCAGATCGATGGCCGTGACATTGGCCGCCGAGCCGCCCTCGGTAATCGTGCCGGTGAAGCCGTCGAACGGTTCATTCCCCGTGGCGGCCGTGCTGGTCTGGGCCGCCGTCGAGCTTGCCGGCGTCATGCCGCCGAGCCCGAGCACGCCGAAGCTGCCGGTGATCATGCCGTTCGGCTGGGCCGAGAAGTTGAACGTGTTGATCATGCAGCCGGTGAACGGCTGATACTCGCTGATGTCGGGAAAGCGCCGCTCGAGCGTCATGAACTTCTGCGTCGTGCCGACCTTGAGCACGTTCGTCGACCAACTGCCGTGCATGAGGCTTTCGAACAACGTGTCGAAGTCGCCATAGGCGAGCTCGATCGGAATATCGCCCCCCGTGCGCCTGACACCGTGGCGCAGGGTCGACGTCTGCCGGTGCGACACGATGCGGTTGGAGCGGAAGTTGTCTTTCTCCACCGCCAGCGTCGGGTTACCGGCGATCGGGATTTCGATGAGGGTCGGCGTCGTCGGCGTGGTGCCGGGGACGCTTTCGACGACGTAGTAGAGGGACTGGCGCGAGCGGAGAGCCTGGGCCATCGGTCATTCTCCTTTCTTGCCGGTCTTGGCCGGCGCTTCAGGCTTGGCCCGCTTGCCGCGCCCGCTCTGTTCATGGAAATCGGCCGCCTTCTCGTCGGCGACCTCATAAGGCTGGCCGGGATCGAGCCAGGCAAAGCCCTTGCGTTGCGCCAAGCGGAAGCGCTTGGACGCGATCATCTTGATCGTCATTTTGATGGTCCCTTAGCTCGGGTTGGCGGCGTCGGCCTGGTAGCGGATCATCACCGGCACCTGGACGTAGGGCGGCGATTTCAGCATCGGGCGCGTCTCGGGCGGCCGGACGATGCGAACCGTCACACCGTCGAGGGTGATATTGGTGCCGCGCTTGAAGTGCGCCGCGACCGCCCCAGCCCTTTCCATCGGCGCGCTGTATCCGCCGCTGTTCTGCGGCCACATTATGTCGATCTGCAGCAAGCCGAGGAATCGGTTCTTGCCGTTGCTGCCCATCGTCACCTGATTGGCTGTGTTCGGGACATGCGTGGCTCGAAGGTAGCCTGCGGCGGGCGGCGTGAAGTCGGCGTTCGGATAGGCCACGCTCATGACGGGCGAGAGGACGAGCGTCGACATATGATACATCAGCGCGCGCTCGATCTTCGTCTCGACATAGGTCGCCACTTACAGCCCCAGCCTTGCCTTCACCCTAGCGGAGACTTCCGCGACGATGCTGGCCCATCTTTGCGCCACCATGTCGACCCACGGGCGACCAGGCCGGCCATTGGCACCGTAGTGCACGAACGCCGCATAACTGGCGGTGTAGCCGAGATAGAGCGTTTCGCCTGCCTCAAGCCCCGCGATCACCAGAACTATCTCCCCGAGATCACCCGGCACCTGCCCATCCGCCGCGCGGATCATCGGCATGGCCGTGGCTGAAGCCACCAGCGAGGCGCGCAGGAAGCCGGTGTCGACTGGCACGAGCGCATTGAGTTGCGCCACCAGCTCCTGGCAGGATTCGCGGAACACGGCGTCGAGCGCGCCTTCCGTCTTGCGCGCCCAATCGCCTACGGTGGCTGCGAAGGTGCTCATGCCGCCCGCCTGCGGATCAGGGCCGCGGTGTGGTCGATGCGCAGTTCCAAGGTGCAGCGGCAACCGACATGCTCACTGGCAGGCGCCGACGGGTCGCCCGGAAAGCGCAGCACCGCTCCCGATGGCGACGTGAACACCCCATCGAAACCGACCTCCTGCCCGTGCAGGACGCGATGCGTAAATCGTGTGCGGCCGTCATGGGTGGCGATCCACCGTTTCACGACATCACGGGCATCGACCCGGCCCGAGGCGATGGCCTGCCTCATGGCTTCATTGCGCGAGCCGTTGAGCGCTGTCATGGTCTCCGACCGCGCGATCATGTCGCCGCGAAGCTTCAGCAGCCCGTCCGAATACCTGCCGACGATCTTCTCGACCATCGTCGCCGAGATCGGCTTTTCCTCGCGTATGGCTGCCTCAATGGTCCGATCAAAGCGCCGATCTCGCCTTCCCCGCCGCAGATAGGCGCGAAGCATCGCAGGATCGCCAGAAACAAGCTCAGAACGGGCGTTTGCTACCGCCCGCGACTGGACACTCGTCAGACCGATCAGGCCGCCTGTGCGGCTCCCTGTGGCTCGGTTGACGCGCCCCACGATTTCCAGCGCCGTTGTCCTCGGGTTGGCGCCGCGCGATAGGCCTTCCGCCAGAGCGCTGCGGATACCCGCCCGCTGATCCTCGACGACGGCCGTCACGAGCTGCGCGGAATGCTCGCGGATGAACCGCTCGGCTTCCGGATTGCGGACCCCGAACCTGAACTGGACGCGATATCCTTCGGGCTCGGCGAGGATCATGCCCTCGGCCGCCGCAACCCCGCCCGCGTTGAACGCCTGCTCAATCGCGATCTCGAACTCGCTGAACGCTTCCCGGTCCAGCCTGAGCACAGAAAGAGCACCATCAACATCACCGCGCTCGAGCCGCTCGACCAGCACGCGAAGCACGATGCCGTCGCGCAAGCTCTGGATCGCGGCCATCCACGCGCGGCGAATGGTCGGTTCCCAGGTTTCGACGAGCTGGGCGGCGCGCTCCTTTTCGCTCAGCCTCTTAAGCACGGCACTGGACCTCCCAATAGACCGTCGTGCCAGCCGGCGAGAGCGGCTTGACGTTGACGACGCTCAACTGGTCCGACCCGATGATCAGAACATCGGCAGGGGCAGGCGTGACGGCCAGGTCCGAAGCCGCGACATAGACCTTGCGGTCGGACGCCAGGATCAGCGTCCCGTCGATCTCGCCATTCGCGTAGTCGAGCACGGCGGCGGTAATCGTCGTGTCGGTCGTGGTCGTGGTGCCCGAGCCCGGGTCCCACGGATCGCCGCCGATGGTGCTCGTCTGGCGCAGCGTGGCGCTCTGCCCGAACTTGGTGAGCAACCGCTGGGCCGTGGCGACAGCGCGGGTGTAGTCGAACGTCGTCATCCCCGAACGGCCTTGCCGGAGTAGCCAGACGGACGCGGCCCGAGAAGCGGCGCGAGGATATCGTCGATCACGGTCGCGATGGGGCGCTGATCGGCAACACCGCCGCCGCGGAAATACTCGACCTCGAGCGCACCCACCTTCTCCCGCTTCGCCACGGTACCGGGCGTCACGTCGGGGCTCAGCGAGCCCGGCGATGCCTTCTCCCGAACAGCGGCCTCGATGCAGGCGTCGATGATCTCACGCGGGATTTCATCGCTCTCGATGTAGTCGGGTGGCACCTGGTTATCGTAAGCACCGGATCGCGGCCATTCCAGCGCCTGCGCTCGCCCGTTCGTGCGCCGGCCGGTGAACCGGCCCCGATAGGTTGCATCGAGCCAGACGGTGGCGCGGCGGGCAGCGGCCTCGGCATCCGCTTCATTGGTCCCGCCCGTGATGGCGAACGTCAGCCCCCGGGCCGTGGCATAGGCCGCAATGTCTGCGATACTGGCATAGGACTCGGCGTCGGCCTTGCCGGTGCCGTCCTCGATCACAAGTGTCATCAGTTGACCTCCACCGACTGGTAGCAGGACAGATCGATGCAGAACCAAAGTCCCGCGGGCAACTGTCCTACAGCGAACGCGGCAGCATCGGGGTCGCCCGTCTCCTCGCCATCGGCATCGATGAACGTCTCGATTGCACAAACATCATCGGCCTCGGTCAGGGCGATCCGGCCCGAGACGTTGACCGCCACGATGTTCTCGTGAGGGCTCAGGGCCATACCTTGTCTCTCCCCTGCGTCGCGCAGTACGCTTCGATCAGGCTCCGGCTGATGCCTTCGATCGCGTAGGCTTCGATCTCGATGCCGGGCTCGCGCTCGCCCATCACTTCGCGCACGAATTGCCAGACATGAACGGCCTCATGCACGATGGTCAGGATGACCTTCATCGCATCGCGTTCAGCGCCGTTGCCGACGCAGACGAGGATGGTCGAGCAGCCGGTCTGGTCGTTCTTGCCCAGCAGCGTATAGCCGCCACGGTCGGCAGCTTCCGGCCAAGGCTGATCGCCGTTGAGCCGCCTGATCTCCCGATCCCATGCCTTTTCAGTCGGGCAGAAGCCGATTGCGACCGGCTGCCAGCCCTGTTCGATCCAGACGACGCGATCAGCGACCATCAGGTGCTGGCGCCGCTGGTCTTGAGCACGCCTTCGTCGTTCCAGACGGTCACGCCGTCATCGGCGGGGTCCGTCTCGGGGATTGCATCCAGCATCGCGGCCTGGGCAGTGCTCGGAACATTGTCGAGCGTCGAGGCCTCGGCAATGACCACGGCCACGTCGCCCTGCACCTCGAAGACGTGCGGGGCCAGATACGGGCCATAGACCGCCGCCACCGCATTGGTGATCCTACCGCCGATGGCGGGATTGTCCTGGCGCCGGACGTAGCCGGTGCCGTCGACAATCGTCGCCGTGAGCGTGTGCCCAATGGGCAAGGTGTAGAGGCTGTTCATTGGTTACTCCTGCGCCTTCTCGGCGATCTTGGCGCGCAGCGTGTCCGCGTCCCACTTCGGCGACGGGCCCTTGCCGAAGGCTTCCTTGTAGTCGAGCCGGAGTTGCGCGAGTTCGGACTTGACGACACTGCCGCCCTTCTTGCCATCGGCGTCGTGATCCAGCGGATCGACGAGCTCGAATGCGTCGGGATCGGCGTCGTACTTGGCGCGCTCGATCCAGTGCCAGCCGCGCGGGCCGCCGCGCTTCACCTTCACCAGTGCAGTGAAATCGGACATGTCGGAACTCCCGGATGGAGGAATGCCCGGCGCACCGAATGCGCGCCGGGTCAGGTCGTCAGGGGAGGAAGATCACCCCAAGAGCACCGCGGCATGGCGGCCGCTCACCGCCTTGACGCCCCAGCACACGCCGACCTCGTAGGAGACCTGGCGATACTGGCGATAGACCGCGACCTCGAAGGTGATGCCGCTCACCTCATCGGTGATGGTCATGCGATCATCGGCAGCGTCGCCACCGGTCGGGACCGCTGGCGTGCGGGTCGCGAGCTGGAAGGCGTCACGGCTGAACACCAGGTTCGCCGTGTAGCTGTTGCCGATGGTCGCTTCGACAGCATCGGCCAGCGTGGCGCGCAGACCGGGTTCGTTCAGCACGATGTCAGCCTCGATCTCGGTCGTGCCGGTGCCGACGATGTAGCGATTGGTATCCCCGGCGAAGGTGATCACGTCGCCCGCCTTGATGCCGGTGGAGTTCACCGTGCCGCCGTCGAGATGGATCGTCGTATCGCCAACAGCATAGCCCGCGGTCAGGTCCACATCGTAGCCGGTGCCGGCGCCCTTGGTGTGCGCCTTGATCTGGCCCGAGTGATGGAACACGCCGCCAAACAGACCCTGCAGGGCGCCGAAGCGGCGGGCCATAGCGTCGCCGGCCTCGTTGACCTTGAACATCGCAGGCTGCTTACCCAGCAGCTTGGCGACGGCCGCCGAGCCAAGAACGATGTGGCGATCCGCCGGAGCGCCATTCTCGTCGAGGATCTGGAGCGCAGCGGTGAGCTGGGTCAGGTCATCGGCGGTGCCGAACGGCGTAGTGCCTGCCGTGCCAACGCTGTCCGCGCGGGAGGCGTTGACGTAGAGCGCCGCCAGGTCGGCTTCCATCTCGTTGCCGAGGGTACGGAACGCCTGCGCGAAGCGCTGCTGCGCGATCGGCTGGTTGTTCGGGCCAAGGCCCTTCTCTTCCTCGCCGGTCAGGTTGAAGGTCACCTTGCGGGCCTTGTTGATGACGATATCGACATAATCGATCGTCTGGTCGGTGCCGGCCGGCGAAGTGGCCGCCGCGGTGATGTTGCCAGCCGCCATCTCGCCAACAACGGGCGAGCGGACAGTCTGGTTGACGGCCGCCTGCGACGCCTGAGCGTCCACGGACACAGCGTTGACCATGCCGACCCGCTCGCGCGAGACGATGTTCATGGCGTTGTAGATGGTCGGATAAAGACCAGTCAAAGTGTTGGCCAAGGGGGCCTCCTATCGGATGATGTTTTGGGTGTTGGGTTGGAGAGCCGTTCGGCTTTCGCCCCGTCCCTTCGGACCGACAGGCATGCCCCGTTGACCGGGGGATAGATCAGTCGACGACCGCGAAGCCGTCTTTCATCTTGGCGGAGCGATCCGCCGGCGGCAGCGCGTCGAAATCGCTGCGCTTGATCGTCTTGGCCCCATTGCCGGGACCGCCCTGCCCCGGAGGCTTGCCGGAGCCCGAGCCGCCCGTACCCTTCAGGATCGAGTCCTTGTAGGGATAGGCGTCGACCAGCAGCTCCAGCGCCTCATCGAAGCTGGCCGGGTTTCCGGGGCTGGCCTTGGAATAGAGCTTGTTGCCTGATGCGTCGTAGGCGACGACGTTGCCGTCCTCGAGCTTGAAATTCGCGCCGAACCGAGCCTGCACGATGTCGGCCGGAACAGCGATCTTGTCGGCGATGAACTTCGACCGGGCGAAGGCGCCGCCGATCTTCTCGCCATGCAGGGCGCTCTTGAGGGTTTCGACCTCAGCGACGACCGGCGCATACTTGTCTTCGATAGCCTTGATCGCGGCGGCCTTGATCTCCTCGACCTTGCCCGCCTCGACCAGTTCCTTGTCGCCCCAATTGGCGACCTTGGCGAGCGCGTCCTTGGCGGCCTTGGGATCGTCGATACCTTCGAAGGCTTTCAGCTTGCCTTCGGCCTCCTGGGCGCGGGTCTTGTAGCCCTTGGATTCCGTGGTGATACGTTCGATGGTGGCGACGGTGGCCGCGGCATCGAAGGGCACGTCCTTGCCGTCCACTTCGTACACGGGCTTGCCGTCGCTCAGGACCGCATGGCCCTGCTCGTCTAATTTCAACTTCATGGCTGGTCTTTCCGGGCCTTCGCCCATGCTTGGTGAGGCATTCGCCTCGGTTGCGCCCCGTTCGGGGCAGCCCGTCAGATGACGGGATCAGGTTCCGGCAGCAGCGCCGCCTCATTGTCGTCGTCGCCCGGCATTTCGTCGATCAGCGCCTGTTCCTCGGCGTCGGGATCGAACTGTGGCCCAAGCACGCCGCGGCGAGTCAGTTCGTCCCACAGCGTCCGCTCGCTGAGCATGCCCTTGTCGCGCATCTCAACCAGCGACTTGACTTCCTCGGAGCCCTGCAGCGAGACTCCGAAATCAGTATGCACCGAGACGGTGACTTCCTCGGTCGATTTCAACCAGCGCATGGTGAAGACCCACGCCTGTTCCAGCGCATCCCTGAGCCCGTTGGCCCAGGTGCCCACGGCGGTGTGCGACTTTGCCGCTTCGATGCCCGAGGCCGTCGCCGTGACATTGCCGGTCTTCGGCAACATGGGTTGCAGGCCCAGCCGGCGCATGTCCTCGATGATCGACTGCGCCTTGGCCGTGATCGCCTTGAGGTTCTCGGCATTGGGCTGGATGTATTCCCAGCCGGTCGTGATGCCTTCGGCGCCGGGCGCGTAGAGGATGCGACCGGGGCCAACCTCAACAACGGCATGCCCTTCGCCGGGGGCGGCCATGCCGTTCGCCGTCAGCATCGGCGAACCGGCCACGGTGTAAATCTGCTCCTCGCCCGACATGAAGCGGTAGAGCTCGATCTGCATGGTGGCGAGGTCGAGCATCGGCGGGCGCACATACTGCGGTCCGACGCGATCGGCAGTGGCGTAGAACACGAACGGCACCTCGTCGAGCGTCATCGTGCCTTCAGCCTCGATCTGCCACTCGGTCCCGCCCGATGCGTTCTTCACCTCGTGCCAGAGCTGCCATAGGCCGGGCTCCAGCACCCTGATCTTGCGCTCTTCGGTCTCTTCGAAGCCGTTGACGACGGTCGCGCTCTCCCACACCCGAAGGTGCGTCACGATCTCGCGGGCGCCGCGGCGTTCGGTGCGCAGGGCAATGATCTCATCGGCCGCGATCTCGATCCAGTAGGGCCGCGCATTGGCCTTGCGTTCATCGGCCCGTGTGGCGTTCGGCGCCATCGGCGGGAAATCGACCAGAATGCCGGCGGCCCCCAGCGACACGCCGTCCTCGAACAAGGTCTTGGCGAAAACGTGCAGGTTGTTGCCCCTGCCGTCGATATCTTCCGCCAGCAGCTTGACTTCGTTGCTCGGCTCGCCGGACAGCGCGACTTCCTTGGCGAAGGGCTTGGACGAGATCGAACGCAGGGCGTCATCGAACTCCGGCCGCCACGGCGCGCTGTCCAGCCGGCGTGAATATTCTCCCCCGCTCTCCGCCGGGTACTGCGGCAGGTAGGTCTGCCTCGCCTTCTTGACCTCGGCGGCGCCCGAGCGAATAGCCCGGATCATCGCCCACAGCGGGGCAAGCGCCTCGTGCGCAGGCGAAGGCGTCGACGGATCGAGGGATTTGTCGGTCAATCAGTTGCGCCTTTGCGTTCCGGTTGCGGCCACGGGCGGCGCAGCCTTCACCATCAGTTCGGTCAGGGCCCACACGAGAGCATCAGCGCGGTCCGGCGAGCCTTCGCCGACGTAGCCTTCAGGTGCGATCTGGCACATCTGGTCCTCGAGCTCTGGCATCGATCCGACGTGCGAAACGCGGCCCTGCTCATAGAGCGCGGCGACGGGCTCCGCCCGGGCGACCTTGCCACGGCTCGCCGTCACTTCCTTGTAGGCGACCGACTTGTCGATCGTGCGGATGACGTGCTCGACCATGGCGCCGCCGAAGTTGCGTTCCGCCACGATCCTGTCGCCCTCGAATTCCTTGTAGGCGGTCACCGCCCGACGCCCCCAGCCATCCGGGCTGAGTTTGCAGCTGCGATCCGCCAGCACGTAGCCGCGGCCATCTATGCCGAGCCCGGCAACCACGATGCCGATCTCGTCCCCGTCGTCGGTCGCGCCCTTGGTACCACTCGGGTCGATGGACACCACGACGCGCTGCAAATCCGGCGCCTGCCGAACGCGCTTCTTGTCGATCGCGTCCCGGGTCCACAACGCCCCCGGCAGATCGTCGAGGATTTCGGCGTTCAACTCCTGCCGGCCGAGGCGGGTGCCCTCGTACTTGTCCTGCACCGCCCTGAGGAAGGTAGGGGCGAGGTTGCTGGCGTTGTCGAACGTCGAGCCGCGCGTCACCACGGTGCGGGGATCTGCGATGATCTCCTTGAGCAGCGGCAACGGCTTGGGCGTCGTCGTGATGCACGTCCGCGGCCGGGCACCGAGGCGCAGGCCGAACATGGCCATGTCCCATGTGTCGCGAAGGTATTTCCACGATGCGAGCTCGTCGGCCCACAGAACCTCTGCCTGAGGCCCGCGCAGTCGTTCCGGCTCCTCCGCCGAGAATAGGGTGGCAATCGCCCCGTTGGCCCATGTCAGGCGCCGTTTCGAGGGCTCATAGGACGGACGGCCCAGCGGTTCGCCCGATGCCGTCTTGTCCCCCGCCCAGCACACCGAGAGCAGTCCGGACTCTCCCTCGACCATCACGTCGCGGGCGTCCGATGCCGTCGGCGCGATCAGGTGCAGGCGCTTAGCGCCGGCCTTGACCTGTTCGCGGGTCCATTCGGCCCCGGTGCGGGTCTTGCCGAAGCCACGACCGGCGAGGATCAGCCAGGTGAGCCAGTCCCCTTCGGGGGCGATCTGTGCCTCACGGGCGAGAAACCGCCAGTCGTGCAGCAGTTGCTCGCACTGGTCGTCAGTTAGGCTTGCCAGTGCCGCCTTGAGCTGCGCCGGCGGCAAGCTGACGATCGATGAGATGTTCAAGCGCTGTCCGTGCATCGTTGACCGTCACGTCGGAGGTGATCTTCGCCTCTACGCGGTCGGTGAACAGGTTGTGGTACTTGCCGAGCAGGCCCCATGCCGCGACACGAGCGGAATGGCTTGCGCCCTCGCCTTCGCGGGTGGCCTCTTTGTAGAGGCCGACAAGCACGTCCTTTGCCGTAACTTCGGCCTTCTCGGCGGCCTTTTCCTTGAGTTCGGTGACGCGCCGCTGCACGTTGACATTTGTTGACAGGCGCGAGGCGGCAGTTCGGTCGCCCTTATAGCCGGCTGCCTTGTACGCCTCGGCTGCACTCTTGCCCTTGGCGAGCGCCTGGGCGAAGCTCTCGTGACGGGGATTGGAGAGGACGGGCATGGTGTGGATCGTTGTCGTTTCTGGCGCTGTATCTGCGCTCTGCTGGCTCGCTTCCGCCTTTGTGACACCGGACCTTACGCGATCGTTCTACGACGGCGGCCCGAAATGGTTCAAGGATCGCGCAAGGTGGGGCTCTACCCTCAACGGGCTCGGCGCTTTGTTCGCTGCGATTTCGATCGGTTGCCAGGCTTACCTGACTTGGGCAGCGCTGTGATCTTTGCCCACCAACCTCGCAGCCCTCGTGAGCCTTCGGGCGTCAGTGAGCTACATCGCTGTCTCCGGGGAGAGCGTCGATAGGTTTGTCACGCTATCGGGAATGACGCTGTTTTAAGGCTTAGATTACGAGGCGATCCAGCGACTTAGGTGCGACCGTCGCCGTCTGCGCCATTGGCGGCTGGCGCTATCGCGCGCGGGAGCGGGAATTTGGTCTGTTCGCGAGCGGGATCGGCCCGCTTTGATCGCCTTTGTGGTGGCAGGGGGGCGGCGGTCCAGACGGGCTCCTTGGCGTCATTCATTCGCACAGCGATCCGCCCCGCGGCACGCTCGAGGCGAGACAGGAACGTCGTGTAGGCGATCTTGCGCGCGCGGCAGGCAGACGCGATGGGCGTCCGCGACAGCACAGCGCCGAGCCATATGAGCATAACCCTGCGCTCGTCTCGCTCGAGGTGAGCCAGCCAGTTGTCGGCCGCGCCGGCGGGGTTGCGCAGCCCATAGACGATCTCGACGCGCTCGATCTGCTCGAAGGTGGCGCCGAGACGGATGCGTTCGCCGTGGTGGCGATAGGTCTTGGCGATCACCTGCTCGGCGAAGTCTGCCGGCTCGATCTCGTATTCCGGCCAGGCAGCGGCGTCGCCGGCGGGACCGATTCTGCCCTCCATACGACTGAGCACGCGCTTGGCCTCCACGAGGGCTGGCAGCACCAGCTTGGGCGTCCATAGATCGGCTTTGCCCTTTGCGTAGTCAGGCACCCACGATTTCCGGGGGGCATCGTCGAGGATATGGAGATCTTTGGCCTTCAAGAGACATCCTCGAACTGATCGTCGGGCACAATGGCATCATACAAGTCCGCCGGCATCGTGGCGCAGGTGAGGATGCGCCGGGCGAACTCCTCGTCTCCGAGGCCGTGCTGCTGCGCCCTCGCGTGGATGTGGGCACGCTGCTTCATCGTCACCGGCACGACGATGAACCCATCGCTCTTCCGGCCCCAGGTGGGCAGTTCCCAACGCTGCGCCATGCGGCGGATCGTGCCGCTGTCGGTGCCATCGTCGAGGCGCTGGGCGATGGCCTCTGTGCTGAGACCGCGGCCGAGCAGGAAGCCGATGAACGCCGCCCAGGCGTTGGTCCGACGCTCTTCGAAAGCGACGCCGCCACGATAGCGAGAGGTGCGGGGGCGGAAGGTGGCGTTCATCAAAATGGTGCCTCGATCAGTTCCCTGGCCTCTTCCGGAGAAAGCGTCGGCGCCGGGCGACCGACTGGCTTCGGTTCGGGCTTAGGCCGATCGTCCTTTCCTGTTAGCCAACAGATGCCGAGATCGTTGTCCCGGCCGATATATCCACCGTTGATCAGGGCAAGCACGTTTCGGCCCATGAAATCGGCCAGTTCCTTGTTGCGCGATTCTTGCTCGGCCTCCGTATGCTTGAACTCCATCACCTTGCGCACCGCGGCGACGAAGTGCTTACGATCGACGCAAAGACGGACGTTGGAACCCGCCCTGGCCTCCCCGGGGATCGGTTTTCCGTGATCCTCGACCGCGGCCTTGAGGGCGTCATAGACGAGCTTTTGAGGCGCAGAGAGACGGCCGGTCCTTACCTGCCCCTCATCAGGCTCAGAGCTCGGCGTGTCCATCACGCAGGTCGTGATCTCGAAACCGTCGTCGTCGAAGCCGAGCTTCACCTGGCGCAGCACGAAGCGCCATTTGATGGCGTTGGGGCCATTCTTGTTCTTCTCGAGGATGGCCTGCCGGATGATCCGGTTATCTGCGTCGCGGATGATCTCGGGTGGCAAGCGCCGGTTCATCTGCGGCTTGGTGAGGTTCCTGATCTCGATCACCTGCGAGACGTTGGCGGTGAGCGAGGAGTGACCTCGTACCCGGCTCCCTTCGCCGTTCATGTGATGGACAAGGGAGACAGTGGCGCCTGTCTTTTCGGCGATGCGATTGACGCGGCCTAGGACCTTGCCGACCTCGCCGGAATGGATCTCGTCGAGGCCTTCGGTCGCAACCGAGAACGTGTCGATCACGACCAGCTCCAGCGACCCGTAGAACGCCTTCCATTCGAGACAGTGGGCGATGAAGGCGTCCACCGATTCATCGTTGAGCAGGCTGAACTTGTCGCCGGCGCCTCCCATGATAACGAAGGGCACGTCCTGATCGGCCGGGAGGTCGTTGTCCCTGCGCCAGCCCTCGTAGCGCATATCGACGCCCTTACGGTCCTCGGCCGCCAGGTAGATCACGCCGCCCTGCTTCACCTTGCGGGCCTTTTCGCCCTTGCCGTAGTCGAGGCCGAGCGCGACCTTCATCGCGAGATCGAGGACAAAGAACGACTTGCCGGCCTGTTTCTCGCCGGCGACGATGAACACGCCGCCACGCTCGATGAGGCCTTTGACCAACCAGTCATAGACGATCTTGCTTCCGGCGATGTCTTGGCCGCGGCGGGCGCCGAACTTCGGCTTCGGCGGCGCGGGGCGCCAGTCCGGGGTTCTTTGCACAATCTGCAATAAAGTCTCGGCGGTGCCGCCGAACCGCTCCCGCCAGTCCGTGACGTCGCCCTTGGCCGGGAAGCCCGGCACATGGTCCGCGAAGTTGAGCACCCGGATTCGCGCCGCAATGCCTCTGAGGCTCATGGCCTTCGCCTCGCCGGCGGCTATGCCCGTCTCGTCATTGTCAACGAGGATCACCACATCGGCGCCGCGGAACAGTTCGGCCAATGCCGGCGTCCAGTTCTTGGCCCCGCCGCTGTTCGTGGAGGCGCAAATTCCCCATTCGACCAGCGTGTCGGCGTCCTTTTCGCCTTCGACGAGTCCGATCAGCTTGCCCTCGGAGATCGCGATCTCAACCTCGGGGTGGCGATAGATCGTGTGGGCGATCCCGTCGAGGTTCCAGATGTGGCCGCCACGCCCATCCGGCCGGCGCTGGCGGAATGTCTTCTTGGGTGTGCCGCTCGATCCGAGCACGAACGATCCGTCGGGCAACTGCCACTGGTATCGGATCACGTCGTAGAGCAGGTTCCCGTCCCGGTCGGTATAGTGGTAGCCCTTGACGGCGACCATCTTGCCTTCGGGCTCTGCGGAGCCCTGTGGCTGGCGGTCATCCTCCGGCGGCACTTCCGGTGCCGGGGGCGCGTCTCGGCGCTCCTGACGCGGCTCTGCGGCTGCGATGAAGCCCTGATCGGCAAGCCACTCGAGGGCGCCGGACTTGTCGCACGCGACCTCGCGCATCACGAGGTCGAGGACGCCGCCGCCTTCGCCCGCTTCGAAGTCTTTCCAGTTGCCGGGACCGTCGAGGAAGATCGCTCGGCTCCCGCCGTTGCCCCAGCGCAGGCTGAGCTTCGTGGACATGCCTTTGTTCGGCTCGCCCCATAGGTGACGAGCGACGGGCTCGATCAACTCGCTCCAATTGATGTCTGTCATTCGCTGGCCCCGACGTGCTTCCAGCGTTTGCCCGACGCGATTGCGCCGACCATCGACCGAGAGATTCCGAACTGCCCTGCTACGTCCTTGTCGAACCGGCGCGCGTCTCTGATCCAGTGATCGGTTTCGCTCATCGCATCGCGATCCACAGTTCGGCTTCCTCGGGATGGGCCTCGATCAGCTTGTTGATGAACTTGCGCGATGCGTCCTCGTCGAGGGCGAGAAGGCCGAGTGTGAGACGAGCGGCCGCGAATTTGCGCTTACGCTGCAGCCAGTGATGATCGGGGGGCAGGGGGTCGTTGGGGTTGAGCCGGTGCCAGCGCTCTATATGCCCCTCGAGGGTCCATGCCTCTTCGAAGCAGACTTCCGCCATGTCTGCCAATGGTACCTTCGTCATGGTCGCCCTAGAGTGCGGGATAGGCCCGTCGGGAATGGAATTCGCAGTAGGGTTTGGCTTCCATGGAAGGAGCTCCACAGAAACCGAAGCCAGGGTCCCACGGATCACCAACCGGCCATTTGCAGGTGTGCTCGGTGAGTTCCAGAAGCGGGATGACCGGAATGTCGTCGACGATCACCTCGATCCCTGTCGGTTCCACCGCCGGAGGTGCCTCGCGCTTGACCGGAGTGTGGCGCGCTTTCTTGCGGATTGCCGACTCATGCGGTGGACGCGGTCTGCGTACCGCGACCCGTGCCTGTCTCTGCTGCAGCTTGAGCCGACGCGCCTTGCCGATGACCGAACTGCGCGAGGCGCCGGGGATCGCCATCGCGATCTCCGTTCCGGTAGCACCGTCCGCCCACATCGACTTGAGGGTTTCGACATTGCCCGCAACGTCCCAGATGCTCGGCCCCGAATTGTTATTCATCACGCGGCCTTTTTGAGCGGGGCTTTCTTGGCCTTCTCTACTTTCTTCGCGCCCGGGCCGTCGTAGTGCGACGTCCGGAGCTCAGGCGGCAGCCATCCGGTCTTCGGAATGTTGGCCAGGGCGAATTTCCACGCGGCCGCCTTGGTGCCCTTGTCGAGCTGCTTGGCCTGCTCGGGACTGACCGCTTCCTTGATCGCCCGGATCACGAACGATTTCGGCGCGGCCTTAAAATAGCGCTCGCTGTCGAAATTGGCGTCGAGCGCCGCCTTCATCACCGAAGGCGTCACCTCATTGCGGATGCGCTTGAGCGCCTGCCTGACGGTTTCCGGCATATAGCCGTTGCCGTTGCCGACGACGATCTGCTTGGCCACCACCTCAGCGAGGATGCCGGCGAGCGGGGAGGCAGCGGGGTTCTTCTCCAGCGCCTCGCGCGTGGCCTTGTAGGCCATGACGTCAATGTCCCGCTGCAGCGAATTGGAAAGCACAGCCTTCTCGACCGAGCTCGGTTCAGTGGCTTTCTTCGTTGCTTTCGCCGGCTTCTGGACGCCGTAGGTGACGCGAAGCGAACCATCGTACTCGAGCTCGAGCACGCAACCGGAGACGGCCTTCTGCTCCGCCTTTGCGTCCTTGCCGCCGGTGCGCGGCCAGTTCCAGCGCCACGCATCTGGGAGATCGGAGGAAAGCTCCACCCAGGACCATCCCTTGGCGAGCAGGTCATCGCGGGTCGAAATGAGCTGGTCCCGCGCAAGTTTGGCGAGCAGGGCGGCATCGGAGACCACGACGTCGTCGCCGAACAGGTCCTCCGTAATCCTCCCCCCGGCCTTCTCGTAGTCCTTGCGTCCCACGAACTTGAGATTCTTGCGGACCTCATGACTCCCCGCGCCGAAAGCATCCCGGACCGGTCGCAGCCACAACTGCCCGGATTTCTTGAGCCGCTTGAAAACGGCCTCCTGCTCCTTGACGCTTGGAGCCAGGGTGAAGGCCTTGACGGTATCGGCTTCGATCTCATCCTTCCGCCAGGCATCGAGGATGACCGGCGCAACCTTGCCCAGGGCGAGGGCCCGCCGCACCACGGACTTTTCGATGCCGAACCGAAGCGCGATCTGCGCATCCGTGAGCCCGCCCTCGTGGAGCTGCCAGAACTTCTCGTACTGGTCGGCTTCGTGCGGCGGGACGCGCTCGATGTTGAGGGCGAGGCCGAGCTCGCCGGGGATCACCCCCTCCTTCTCGTTCACCTCGCACTTGATCAGCGTATCGGCCGTGAGGTTGCCGCGCTTCTCGAGGAGCCGCAGCGCACCCAAGCGACGATTGCCGTCCTCCACAAAGGCGAAATCGCCCTGCTCGACGACGTTGAGGGCCTGGCCCAGGCCGTGCGCATCGATCGAGGCTGCCAAGCTCTCGACATCTGCATCGCGCCCGACCTTGCGCATGTTGATCGGGGGATCGGCTTCGTGCCCGAACCTGAGGTTCTTGAGGGGAATCATCTTCTGCATGCGTCAGGCTCCTTGCGGGGTGAGTGTGGGTTTGGGAACGCGGAAGCCGTTCCGCCTGCAGAGGTCGATGACCTCCTGCTCGCTCGTGCGGTAAGCATGGGCGATGGTTCGCGCGTCCTCGTAGCGCGCCAGCCGGCGCTGCACGTCATCGATGTCGGCGAGGGACCATTTGAGGTTGTATTTCATGGGATCGCTTCCGGGACGAGGATCGCGACGAGTTCGAACTTGTCGACCTTGCGGAAGTCGATGCGCTCAAGATGCTCAACCACATAGGCGCGAAGGTCGGCCGTCGTGATGTCCCACGAACTGCCGCCCTGCTGGGGAAGCCGTTTGTCCTGGCGCTTGGTGGCCTTCAGATCACCGCACAGAATCTCGCGGGTGACCGTCTTGCCGTCGATGCCGAGAATCTTGGCCACGTGCGTCGCCGACAAGGTCGGCCGGGCAGCCCGCCTGGAGATCGCCTTGCGCTTGCAGCGGATATTGATCGCTGTGGGAGACCGGCTGAAACCGTGCTCGCGGAAAAACTCGGCAGCTTTCTCCAGATCATGGACGGGCGCGCGGGCGAGGAGCGCATCCTCGGCCTTCGTCCATGCCGGCTCCTTCTTGTGCGGCATCACGAGGCCAAGGGCGATCGCCCGCTTCGTGACCCACCAGCGAGGCAATCCGTTCTGATCGGCGAATGCGTTGCACTCGCCTCTCTTCCGCCCGTCACCCTCCTGGTAAAAGACGCGAAGCTTTTCGTCGAATCCTTCAGTCGCGACAATCCGCTTCTTTGGTCCGCCGCCGACGGGTCCCGTCAGCTTCAGCTTGCTTGCCTGCACGTAGACGCCGGACTTCGAACGATGTGTGCCGAGGTGAGCGAGACAGGCATTGGCACCGCCAGTCGGATAATAGGTGCGAATGACTTCGAGCTCTGTCTCGGTCCAGAATCGCTCATCGCGTTTCCCGGGCACATAGGGAGCGGAAAGGCGCGGCGCACGCTTGGGATGCTTGTCGAAGATTACGGGCGCAAGGGTCATTGCATGTCCTTCGCGACACGCACCGAGATCTCGGCGCCTTGCCCCATGAACTCGATGACGCCATAGGAGTCGAGAAGTGCCGTCGCGCTCACCGCCTCGTCGAAGCTGATCTGGAGATGCTCGGCGAGGTCCTGGAGGCGAGCGCCATTGGGCACGAGCTTGCTGAGATCGTGCCAAACCCTGCCGGCATTTCCGAAGGCCGGATTGCGGATAAACTGGCGCACCGAGCGCAGGCCGTCCGGCTTGCTTGCCTCGGAACGGGCCGCTTCGTCTCCGGCGGCGGCCTCGATCAGCACGTCCAGATCGAGGAGCTTCACCGCGTCCCGGGCGAGGCGCTTTTGCGGCGCACTGATTTCGGGACGCGCGCCACGATGCGCGGTGCTGATGCTCCCGATCTTGACGATCACCGGCGCGCGATTGAAGGCAGGGCCCACGGCAACGAACTGTCCCGGCTCGAGCAGTGGAAGACGATCGAAAGCCATCCTCGCCGCCCAGCCGATCGTTTCTGCGGCACGCCTGACATCTAGGTCCAGCGTGTTGAGACCGATCAGGAAGTTGGTCGCCTCTGAGGCGGCCGATTTCGACAGTCGCGTGAGGCGCTGTGTCGACAGGACACCACAGAGGCCGCGCTTGCGTCCGCGGCTCATCAGATCGACCACGGCGGCAATGGACGCTTTTCGCACGGACGGTGCTTCGCTGGTCTGGCCGCCGTGCGGCGCAAGAAGATGCACCTCATCGATCGCGACGATCGCCGGATGCCACTCCTCCTTCGGCGCTTCGATCAAGGCCTGGAGGAATGCAGCGGTGGCCATCATCTGGCGTTCGCGCTCGAGATCGGAAAGATCGAGCACCAGGTTCAACCTATACTTTCGCGCGCGCTCCGCTGTCACGGCCAGGCCGTGCCCATCGAGCTTGCCGGCGTCGATATGAACGTGCCCGTAGGTCTCTGCGATCGACCGGAACTCTCCCTCGGGATCGATGATGATCTGCTGGATGCGTTCGTTGGTCTGCTCGAGCAGCCGGCGGAGCGTCCACGACTTGCCCGTGCCTGATGCACCTTGAACAAGAAGGCGCCCGTCGAGCAGCCTTGCGAGATCGGCGCCGATCGGACCGCCATTGTCGTCCGCCAGGCCGAGCTCGACGTCGTTCGGACGGAGCGGAATGACCGATGCCGTCTTCGCGGCGCGCGCCGGCTCCCCACGCTCCGCCAGCGTCGCGGGGTGCTTTTCGATCAGGGAATTGAACTGAGCGCGGTTCATGATCAGAACGGAATGTCGTCATCCATGCCGGCGGTATCGAAACCGCGGCTGGCCTGGGGACGGGAGGACTCACGGCCGTACTCATTTGGGTCCTCGGCCGGCGGCGGACGATTGCCGCCCTCAGAACGGTCGAGCAGCACGAGCTCGGCACCGAAGCCGTTGAGGACGATCTCGGTGGAATAGCGGTCTTTCCCGTCCTGGTCCTGCCACTTGCGGGTCTGGATTTTGCCGCTGATGTAGACCTTCGAGCCCTTCCTGAGGTATTGCTCGGCGACGCCGGCGAGCCCGTCGCTTTCCATCGAGCCGAAGATCACCACGCGGTGCCACTCGGTCCTTTCCTTCTTCTCGCCGTCCTTCTTCCAGCTTTCGGACGTCGCGACGCTCAGGGTCACGACCTTGATGCCCTGCTGCGTCGAGCGGACTTCGGGGTCCTGCCCCAGATTGCCAAGAATGATTGCCCTGTTGACCGATCCAGCCATCTAGAACTCCAATGTTTGCGGTATCGCCGGCTTCTGCCGGGACGTCATGAGAGGGGTGTGATTGGCCGCGAATTCGGGGCTCAGATCGGCTGCCGCCTTCGCCCACACGCACAGCGCATCGCACTTGTCGTAGGTGGCCTCGTCCTCCGAGACCCATCCCAGTTCGATGCTGCGGCGCTTCACGCGCTGCTTCGCCTCAGCCCCTGGGAGGTTCCCATGCCCGATGAAAAACTTGCGCGCGGACTGGACATGAATGAGCTTCGCGGGGCGGGGGAGATTGATGGCCACGACCGTCCTGAGGACCGCCTGCAGGCCGAACAGCCGCATCTGGGTTTGCGGGTTCGAGCCGTCATGCGTGCGGCCCGTCATGATCGGGGCCTCGAGCGCCACGACGTCCGGCCGGATGACCTTCAGGAGATCGTGCAACCAGCGCAGCGCCTGGCACCACACCTCGTCATCGGTGGCGCCCGTCTTCGCGAACCGGATGCAGTCGGCCTTCGGGGTGGCATTCAGCCGGCCATGGGCGAAACCCGTGACCGTCGCGACGTCGAGGGCGAGGAGGTTCTTGTCGCTGATCATGTCAGCGCCCCGGGTAGAAAAAGCACATACAGCCCCAGCGCATCGGCTAGCGCTTTCTCCGCCCGTGCACCTGTCGAACGTTCCCAGCCGGGCATGAGGGCGATGCCGTCGGCGCTATCGCAAATCCACGCCAGATCGGCCTTCAGCGCAGCGCGACGGTCGAACCCATGCTCGGAAGCCGCCTGAACGGCGTCACCATCAGGATTCGAGATATCCCTGCCGAACATTTCGACATCGTGCTCGGCCGGGTTGAATACCGTGTGCCCGAGCCCGCGGAGACCATGCGCAGCCGCGTTGAAGGCCGGATAGTTGAAATGCGGGATGCCCGTCATCGGCCCGGCGAGATAGAGTTTCATCAGTGCGTGACCATCTCGTCGAGCACGCGCTCGCCTTCGGCCTGCTCCTCGTCGTGCTTTTCCCTCGCGCGCCTTGCCGCGGCGCCGGCCGCGACCTGCGCCGGCGTCACCGCCTCCTCTTCCGGCTTCAGCCAGGAGAACTGCCCCGAGGCTTCCTGGTAGAGCTCAATCAGGTCTTCCGGCACATCGTCCGCGAGGTCCTGCAGCTGCGCTTCCAGTTTGCGCTGCTTGAGGAGCGTCGTCAGAATCTTCTTGGGGATGTTGAGCTTGACCGCCGTCTTCTTGACGTCTTCGATCTTCTTGGAAAGTGCGGAACACTTGCCGGCCGCTTCGGCGCGAATGGTGCGCTTCTGGGCTTCGAGGCCCTCGATCTCATCCAGACACTGCTGGACGTCGTCGTCGTCGTAACTGTTGCGCCTTTGATCCTTGTCGGGCTTCGTCATGCCGCTGTCCTTTCGTGGCTGAGATCGAGGAGCGAGCGCAGCGTCCAGACGCGCTCGAGGTGTTCCAGTTCGTTGTTGAGGGTCTTGAGGTGCTCGGAAGTGAGGTCGCTGTTGACCTCGCCCACGGCGCGCAAATGGCGCTTGATAAGATCGTCGACCACTTCGGCGACCTCTTCGCCCTTGGGCGTGAGGGCGATCTTCACGACGCGCCGATCGGCGGGGTAGGACCGGCGCTCGATATAGTTGCCGTCGCGCAACTTCATGAGATTGTAGGAAGCATTCGAGCCGAAGTAGTAGCCGCGGGCCCGGACGTCCCCGGCTGCGATCTCGTTGCCCGCACCGATGTGGAACAGCATCAGCGCCTGGGCAGGGTTAACTTCGTTCCATCCGATGCGCTTGAACTCGTCCTTGATCTGGTCGAGCAGCTGGTGGTTGAGGCTCTGCAGGCGCGTGATCGTCTCGATGTAGAGCGTCCGTGTCATGTCGACCTCCACGAAAGGCGCCCCGCCCGCCTGGCAAGGGACGGACGGGGCTCGGCGGCGGCGAGGGAGGAGTTCAGGAGAGCGCGAACCGCCGGATGAGAATTGCGAACTGGATGATCGCCGGCCGGCACAGGCGAACGAAGGTCAATGGCGCCTTCACGAGCGTCAGGACCACCATGCCGAGGGCTGCCAGAAAGCCGCTCCAGAAGTCTCTGCCGGAGATCGTCGATGAACTGTTCTGCCGCTTGAACCGCATCAAATGCCTCTTCGAGTGGAAGGACGAAGGCCAGATCGCGCGCCCGGTCCATGTCCTGAGATGAAATGATGCAGGGCTGCGCGTACCAGTAGGTGCGGGCCCTGCGGATCGAAATGTTCAGGCGACGCGCAGCCCGCGCCATCAGGGCAGGGTCCTTCTCCCCGGCCTGCCGCTTTCCGCCGATCGCGCGGATCAGGCGCTGCATTTCCTGCGCCGGGCTTTCCACGTTCTTGGCCACGATTTTCCAACCTCTCGGCAAGGAAGTGCCGTTCTCCTCACCTGGCGGCGACGAGCTCGGGAGCACTTCGATGGACACACAAAACTCGACCGCCAGGGCGGATCAGGACGGCGCTGCACGCGCCCGTTGCGCCGCCAGTTCGGGCGGCAGGGAAACGATGGAGATGATGGGGTCACGGCCGACGGCTGTGCCTTCGATGACGGCAGGAAGCGACACTTCACCGGCGATCACATGCGTCTTGCGCTTCATGACGCCCTCCGCTCGAGTTCGGTCGCAGCGGCGACCGCCAGCATTTCGTAGGTCACCGGAATGCCGCGCTCCGTCGCCTTCTCAACCACGAGAACCCACTTGCCCGGGGGGATCGAGTCGCGCCGGCGCATCGCCTTCGCCGTCCCGTATTCCACCCCGATATCGCTCGCGAATTCAGCGAGCGAAGGCCAACAATTGATGATCTCTGCATGCGTCATTCCGCAAGAGGTACATATCATACCCCCTCACGTCAAGCCCCATCGGCATTACTTGTACCCTCGCCTGCGGGTACGTTTTGCACCATGAACAACGAGACCGAACGCAAAGAGCGCGAAGAGCGCGCCGCCCGGCTGGTGTGGGCGAGACGGAATGCGGGCTTTCGAGGACCGAAAGACGTCGCCGACAAGTTCGGCTTCAACGTCAACAACTACAAGGCTCACGAAGCTGGACGGAACGGATTCGGCCTGGCCGACGCGAAGGCTTACGCTGAGGCGTTCGGGGTGTCGCTGGCTTGGTTGCAGCACAACGAAGGCACGTGGGAACCGGACGGAAAGCCGATGATTCCTATCGTTGGTAGGGTCGGTGCATCTACCGATGGCGCGATTATCCACGACACCGGCGACCAGGGATCGTTCGGCCAGATCGAAGCGCCGGCGGGCGCCACCGGCGGTGAGGTTGCCGTTGAGGTGCGCGGGCACTCGATGGGCATCTATGCGCCGGACGGGAGCGTCATCATCTACGACAGTCGCCGCGATCCGCCGACGGATGATTTGCTGGGTGAGGTTTGTGTCGTTGGCCTGCCGGATGGCCGAGTGCTGCTGAAACGGTTGCTTCGAGGATCTCGAAAAGGCCTGTTCGATCTCGAATCGCTCGTGGGCGAAACCATGCGCGACCAGCGTGTCGAATGGGCAGCCGTGGTCGCCCTCGTGGTGCATCCTCGGCGGGCGAAGCTATTGCGGGTCGCCTGATGAAACTGATCGTCCTGGCTCGAACCTCTACTGGCTGAAGTCTCTTCGGACGATAGCTTCTCGACACTTCAGTGATCTCGTCGGAAAGCGCGAGCGAAGCCTCGCGCGCATTCTCCATATCGAGATTCGTTTTCATCTGACTCCCGATCTCTTCTTCTCAAACCGCCGGTTCGGCTTGCGCCGACCGGCTGTAGAGGAGGGGGATGCATGTTCCGTCTCCGGAGTATGCCGCGCGTGTGTAGCGCGCGATTCAAACTCCTGTCAATCGTGCCGGATATTTTTTGTACCTTCCTACTTGACGGCATAGGGTACGATATGTACCTCTAGTCCAGACGATGCGATCCCGCTTCGAAAGGACAACCTGATGACCGATGCAGTTAATGCCCTCTCCCGCATCCAGGCGCTGGCCTACTGCTTCGGCAATGCCGACCAGCTCGACATGGAGGCGGCGGCTCAGAACCTCGCCAACGGCGCGCCGGCCTTCTGGCACCGCGCGACAGGCGGCAATGCCGTCGTGGGCGGGTTCATGTTCTACCTCAATCGCACGCAGGATGTGATCCGCGCCTGGGAACTTTACGAGCACGAGTTCCAGCGCCCGAGCCGGATGCGCAATCCGAAATACCTGTTCGAGCTCTTGCCGCTGAACCGCGCCGCCGCGCAGTCGCTGGCGAAGGCCTATGACGAGGTTTCGGTGTGGCACGATCCGAGCGAGCTTCTGTCGCGGACCCTTACGGCCGAGGAGAAGGCGCTTGTCGCCCTGCAGGACCTCAAGCAGCGGGGCAGCACCAGCGTCGTGATCGACGCGCTCGGCGGGATCGATCCTGCCCGCGTCGGGGCGGCACAGGACGCCATCGTCGAGCACATGATGGAAGCCGAGGCCGCAGCCCGCCCCGACCTGCGCAACCAGTTGCAGGCCTCTCTGGCGGAGGCGGTGTGATGGGGGAAGTCACTAACCTCCGCTGGTTCGAGCGTACCGTGCACAAGTGCCAGCAGTGCGGAAAACGCGCCGACGGCATCCTTCGCGGCACCCAGAACGAGAGTTGGGGCCACCACTGCCAGAAGTGCGCCGACAAGCGCCTCAAGGCGAGCGCCAAAGCCCGCGAAGCGGCGGAAAAGGCTGGTGCGTGATGGTCCTGACCAACTGGAACGCAGTCGCAGACGCTCTGGTCGCCGAGGGTGCTAAGGCCATTGCCAAGAGCCGAGCGGAAGCCGCTGCGCGCCCTGTCGGCACCGAAGGGCTGACCCTTGGCCTCACCGATTATCGCCGCCCGCCTGATCCGCGCATCGACAGCCACGATTGGGCTGTCTGGCGCGTCCGGTGGGACGGCAGCGATTGGGTGCGCGTGAAGCGCCTTGCCGCCAACAAGGAGTTTTCTGAAGCGCTGGATAGCCTCTCCCGCTGGCGGGACGAACTCGGCCTGCCCCGCGTCGAGGCCATGCACAACAAGGCAGGTGCGTAGATGGACACCCCTTCGATAGCCGACGCTTATGATCGCGGACGCCGCGACATGCTCAACGCCCTCCTGTCACCCAACCCGCCCGTCGCCGCGAAGGTGGCGGACGTGATGACCGACGCCACGCCGAACCCGGATGGCAAGCTGCCGCTCGTCGTCGTGCTCTGGATCACTTCCGTCGCGGAACAACTCGGCATCGAGCCGAGGGCAGGTGCGTGATGGCCGCCAAGCATCGCCCATACATCACGATAGCGACCGGCGACCTCGTGCTGATCGGCGCGCCCGGCGTGTCGATGCCCGGCGACTGGTTCGTCGCGACGGTGCTGCTCGTGTGCGGTGATGAGGTTGCGACGGCGCACACCCCTGCGGGGCAGTCCGAGCCGCAGCGTCAGTTCATCCCGGTCACGCACATCCGCGCCGCCGGTGAATATGCGGCATTGCGCGAATACCAGGACCGCTGCCGCGAAGTGATCGGCGATGCCCACAAGCGCGTCCGGGAAGCCGAACAGGCGCTTGGTAATGCCCGTGACGCGGTGTGGGCCAAGCTCGACGAGATCGCCACAGAGATCCCCGGAGCGACATCGTGAAGAACCCCGATTACTTCCCGCTCAAGCACCAGCTCGCCTGCGCCGCCGTCACGCTGATCGTGTTCGTCGCGGTGCTGGCCGCGGAGATTGCGAGGACCATGTGATGATCAAGAAGCGCAACCGCGCAGACAGTCGCGCACACACACAGTGCCCAGTCTGCAAGCGCAAGCAGCACGGCGCTCGGGGCCTCAAGATGCACCTGGTGCAGGTGCATGCATATTCCGAACTTACCGCCTCAACGGTGGCCGAACGCTTTGGAGTCCGGCCATGAAGGCGATCACCCTCAAGGACGACCAGAAGATCAGCGAGCCGGGGGTCTATGACATCCCGATCGATCTCTACCACTCGCAGTGCACGGACGGCCCTTCGCTTTCGAGCACCGGCATTCGGCGCATCCTGCGGAGCCCGGCCCACTACTGGAAATACTCCGAGCTCAACCCGGATCATGCCGAGGAAGAGGACAAGGAGGCTTACGTCCTCGGGCGCGCCGCGCACCACCTTCTCCTGGGGGAAAAGGAGTTCGGCAAGCACTTCGTGATCCGCCCCGATGAAGCGCCCGACGGCCGCGCCTGGAACGGGAACAACAACAGCTGCAAGGCCTGGCTTGCCGAGCAGCATGAGAAGGGTCTGACCGTCCTCACGCCCTCCCAGGTCGAGAAGATCAGGGGCATGGCCGGGCTTCTTCCGTGGCAGAAGGGCATGACCAATTGCGGCCTCGCCAACACGCCGCTGGTCGCCTCGGGCGGTGCTCTTTCCGGTGAGATCGAACGCTCCCTTTTCTTCAAGCTGGACGGGGTCTGGCTAAAGTCGCGACCGGACGCGATTCCGAACGACAGCAACGACTACGCGGACCTCAAGACGACGAGCTCGAAGTCGATGGCCGGCGTCGACGATTTCACGCTGACCCGCGCAGTACGTGACCATCTCTACCACGTGCAGGGGGCTTTGGTTGGCATGGCCTCCTCGAACGTGCTGGGCCGGCAGATGGAGGGCTTCCACCTCGTCTTCGTCGACACCGGCGACGTCCATGCGGTTTCCACCAAGACCCTCGACGAAACCGACATCATCGACGGCGAGCGCGCGATCTACGTCGCCCTTGGCGTGTTCAAGAAATGTCTGGCTTCCGGCGTTTGGCCAGGCCCAACGGCCGCGCAGACGGATGCCCAGCGCCTTTCCCTCTATCCCGATGATCGGGCGCGCTTCAGCGCGCACCTCGATCGTCTAGAACAGGAGTTCAAGCTGTGACGCAAACCCTTCCCGCGGAAACACCGCCCCGCGACTACATCCCCATGACGTCCGTCGGCATGGCGTCGGGTGGCGGTCACCGCCTTGCACCGCAGAACCTGGCTGAAGTGGTGAAGTTCGCCGAGGTGATGTCGCGCGCCGGCATCGCGCTTCCCCAGCACCTGCAGAACAATCCCGGCGCCTGCATGGCGGTCGCTCTTCAGGCGCTCGACTGGCAGATGAATCCTTTTGCCGTGGCCCAGAAGTCCTATTCGGTGAGCAACCGCATCGCCTACGAGGCGCAACTGATCGCGGCCGTGGTCAACACGCGGTCGGGTATCAAGGGCAGGCTCAGCTACGCCTACGAGGGGGAGGGGGGTACCCTCCGGTGCATCGTGACCGGCGTCCTCGATGGGCAGGAATGCACCTACGAGACGCCAATGGTCAAAGACATCCCGGTGAAGAATTCGCCGCTGTGGAAGTCCGACCCCAGGCAGCAGCTTGCCTACTACGGCGCCCGCTCATGGGCGCGCCGGCACTGCCCGGAAGTGATCCTCGGCGTCTATGACCGCGACGAAGCGGCTGAGATGAAGGACGTCACGCCGGTGGGCACCGGGCTCGCCGATCGCCTTACCGGCAACCGCGGGGGCTTCAGCGCCGAAGGGGTGGCGGAGACGCTGGGCGAAGTTCAACCCATCGACTGGACCAATGCCAAGGACGCGACGGCGGCGCTCGATGCGGGGCGCCTCCCGGACGGCTATTCGCTTCGGGACGATGGGGCGCTGATTGTCCCCGCCAATCCTCGCGGCTCCCGCGGCTCCAGCGTGATCATGGCCTACTTCGATCACATAGTCTCGGCCGACGGGAAGATCATCAAATCCAAGAATGGACCAGAGCACGATCCCGAGTGCATGCGCGCCGGCGAGCAGGCCTTCGTCGACGGCGAGGAGCGTAGGGCACCAGACGATTTCGACGAGGCGCAGGCCGCAGCCTGGCTCGCCGGGTTCGATGCGACGGCCGAGGCGATGCGAGGTGCGCCATGAACGACCGCCCTGAACCCGGCGCTTCCGAGAGCGCCACCGCCGCCTTCTTCGATCCAGATGCTCGCAATTTTGTGGAGCCGTTCTGATGGGCTCCATCGTTCGCGTCGTCGACGTCGAGACCTCCGGCCTACCCGAAGACGAGCACCATGCCATCTGCGAACTTGGCTGGGTCGACCTCAACCTCGAGACGCTCACCATCACCAACCCGGTGACGTTCCTTGTGAACCCCGGGCATCCGATCCCGCCGCATATTCGCGCGATCCACCATATCGGCGATGCCGACGTCGCAGCGGCGATGCTCCCCGACCAGGCCATCAAGCTGGTGGAGAAAGACCTGCCGGCCGACGCCTTGCTCGCCGCGCACAACTGTAAATTCGAGCAGGCCTTCATCCCGGTTGACCGGCAATGGATCTGCACCATGAAGTGCGCCATGCGCGCCTGGCCCGATGCGGTTTCGCATGGCAACCAGGCATTGCGCTACATGCTGGACATCGACGCCGAGCCGGACTTCGATCCGGCCGCGGCAACCCCTCCGCATAGAGCTCTCCCGGATGCCTATGTGACGGCGCGGATATTGCGCCAGCTGGTCAAGCTCCGGCCCGTCGAGCGGCTCCTTGAGATCACGAAGGAACCGCCGCTTACACGCCTCATCAGGTTCGGCAAGCACAAGGGAAGCCCATGGGCCTCGCTGCCCTACGACTACCTCGAATGGATCATCAACGTTTCCGAGCTCGACGCGGAGACGAAGGCGCAGGCCACCTACTGGAGGGACAAGCGTCATGTCGCTGTCGAAGCTTAGGTCTGCTCTGGAGCGCCGGAAGCTCAAGGGCAAGAAGGTGATCTATCGGGTGCGCTGGAGCGACGAGGATCGCGGCGGCACCATCACGCGCGTCTCGGACATGACCATCTGGATCGGGTGCTTCGTCTACAACCACAAAGACCTCACCGCGCTCGAGGAGATCGAGTGATGGCTCGCTCAGAGCTCGTCGATATCGAAGCCGTAATCAGGCAGCGCACTGAGAAGGCGGTGCGCATCGACCACGCCGATTCCAATTCCGAAGACGTCTGGCTCCCGCTTTCGATGATCGAGATCGAGGAGACCGGCCGGATGTTGGTCACGATCACGATGCCGCGGTCGTTGGCGGAAGAGAAGGGTCTGATCTGATGGCCGATCTTCGAGTGGAAAACCCGAGAACGACCGAACAGTTCGTCGAAGCACTCAAGCGCGAGGGCGTGGTGTTGCCGCTTCAGCCTGGTGAGGATGGAACGATCCTCGACGCCACCGGGCGCGATATCCTCGTCGTTGACGTGAACCGTGAACGGCCGGACGATCAGGTCGCCAATATCGTCCTCTGGCTGGTGCTCGCTGCCAACACCTGTGGCGGCTTTGTCGCCGTAGCGAGGACCCATTGATGCAGTGGAGCCCCCAACAGGACCAGGCGTTGCGCGAGGTCGCGGCATGGCTGCGCGACCCGAATGGACAGCAGGTGTTCCGCCTCTTCGGCTGGGCCGGCACCGGAAAATCGACGCTCGCCGTCCACCTCGCCCAGGACGCCGGAAAGGTCGTCTATGCCGCTTTCACGGGCAAGGCCGCACTGGTCATGCGTCGACGCGGGTGCGTGGGTGCCAGCACGATCCACAGCCTGATCTACATGCTCCTCGACGAGGAAGGCGGGGAGCCAAGGTTCGTGCTGAACCATGACAGCGAAATCAGGGATGCCGACCTTGTCGTCATCGACGAGGTCTCGATGGTGGGCGCCGAACTGGCGAAAGACCTTCTGAGCTTCGGCAAGAAGGTCCTGGTCCTGGGTGATCCTTTCCAGCTCCCGCCGGTCAAGGACGCGGGCTTCTTCACCAACGTGAAGCCCGAAATCATGCTGACCGAGATCCACCGCCAGGCCGCCGACAACCCCATCATCCGCATGTCGATGCAGATTCGGGAAGGGAAGGGCCTCGAATATGGCTCCTATGGCGAGAGCAAGGTCATCCACTCGAGCGAGGTTGACCAGGATGAGGTTCTGAAGGCTGACCAGATACTCGTCGGCCGCAACATGACGCGGACACGCTACAACAACCGGGTCCGTGAATTGAAGAAGCTTCCCAGGGAGATGCCCGTCCCGGACGATCGCCTGGTTTGTCTCCGCAACAACCGGGAGAAGGGGCTTCTCAACGGTCAGATTTTCACCGCCAAGAAGGTGACGCGGAAGGGCAGGGGCGGCATTTCGATGCTGCTCGATCCGTCCGACGCCGGCGCCCGCGCGGCCGACGTGATGGTGTTCACGCACGAGAAGTTCTTTCAGGGTCGCGAAGAGGAGATGACCTGGGTCGAGCGGAGGAAGTTCGACGAGTTCAACTTCGGCTACGCGCTCACCGTGCACAAGGCCCAGGGTTCCCAGTGGGACGACGTCTATCTGTTCGACGAGAGCAGCGTGTTCCGGGAGGACCGTGACCGCTGGCTCTACACCGGCGTCACCCGCGCGGCCGAGAAGATCACGGTGGTCGCATGATGCTTCTTCCGCCGCTCGCGCACATTGAGGCCATCAACCGGATCACTCTCAACGAGTGCTTGGTGGCGTGGGGCCACAAGGTGGGGCCGTATACGAGACCGAACTTCGCTATCGAGGCGCATCACGCGCTTTTCGAGCAAGGCGTGCCCATAGCAGTCATCGGGGCGGGCGAGACCGTCCGCGAGGTCGTGGGTCAAACGGGCATCCGGCGAGAGGACTGTGTGGAGCTTGTTCGATTGTGCGCAGCTCGTCCGCACCTTTGTAGGCCGATGCTGCGTCTATGGCGCGAGCTCGTCCTACCTTCCCTGCTTGCGGTGCACGACCGCAAACTCGCGATCAGCTATCAGGACGAGTCGCTTCATCGCGGTGACGTCTACCGGTTCGACGGGTGGATCGATATCGGCAAGGGCGGCCGAGGGGGGGCAGACAGCCGAACCGGTCGGCCGAGCCGTCGTCTCCGCATCTGGGCGTGGCCGCCCAAGGCGGTGCCATCGTGAAGCGCTCCAAGATCATGTGCCGGGTACCCGGCTGCCCTCGCTGGTCCTGGCCGCGGACCAATCAGACCAAGTTGGGACCGATCACTGACGACGAGGTCCTGTGCCCGGATCATTGGCGGATCATCCCGATCCGCTTCCGGCGGGTTTACCGCCGGGCGCGCAGTGCCTTCTTCGCCGAAACCACGGAACGCAATCACAAACGATGCCAGCGGCTTTGGGCATGGCTGACGCGTGAAGCGATCGAGAGGAGCGTCGGGATATGAGCGCTCATCTCGACATCGAGCTCGAAATGGCCATAGCCGAGAAAAAGGCTTGGGACTCGCTGGCTAGGTACAAGTTCCAGATGTTTGGCTACTGGGCTGCCATCTGGGTTCATCTCAACCAGCTATCAGGCCTCAAGCGACGCAACCCATTTAAGTCGGCGGTCGCGCTCGCTCGGCAGACGCGAGGCTGGTCATGACCTGGCTCCGCTTCCTCAATCCCTTCTATGTCCGGAGCCTCGAGCGCGAGCTCGCGCGGCTGACCATGGACCACGCGCAGCTGAAGGCCTCAGCGTCCGCTCTCGCGGATCGAACGTCAGCGCTGGCGCGGTCCACCTTCGCCTTCGTCGATACAGCCGAGCGCACCGCGGCCGAGAGCCGGCAACTCATCACTGAAGCGGCGGTCGGGATCAACAACATGCGGGACACCCTGCAGATGATCGCCGACGACCTCGCCTGCGGGAAGCCCTCGCACGCCAAGCTGCTCGTCGATGCGCTGATCATCGTGATTGCGGGGCCGAAGCAATGAGGCACCCGCGGCGCAAATCGGAGAAGCATCTGGCGTGGTTGCGCACCTTGCCGTCCCTCGTTCGGGGCGAGGGCCCGGTCGAGGCGGCGCATATTCGATACGCCGATTTCCAGCGAGGCAAACGGCAGACGGGAATGGGGGAGAAGCCCGACGACATGTGGGCGGTTCCCTTGGCTGCATCGGCGCACCGACAACAGCACTCCACATCCGAGCGGCGCTTCTGGGAGGCGCACGGCATCGATCCCATCCTCATCGCGGCATTCCTCTGGTTGCACAGTGGCGACAACGAGGCCGGCCGCACCATCATTGCAAACGCGAGGGCCATTTCATCATGATCGATCGCCGTCTTGTTCTTCATCACGAAGGTGCCCCTGTCGCCTGGGCGCTGTTCGCTGCCGACATCCGGCAGAGAATTCTGGTCTTTCCCGACGATCACGCGGGCCTGCTTCGCGTGTGGACGGTCCCCAGCCACAGGGCGCTGTCGGCCGGCGAGGACATCACCGAGCGGTTCGCGCTGGAATGGTCCAAGGAATTCGATTTCAGCGACGGGATCGAGCCTTCGGAATATCTCGCCCGCTTCCCCGCCTTTGTCCGGGAATATGCCGGTGACTCGCTGACCAAAGACTGGGTCGCGGCGATCGGGAGTGCCGCGTGATGAGCGAGGAGCTTGCACCGTGCCCGTTTCGTCGGGCCGCATCCCCCGAGGAGTACGTGCGGGGGAAGGCGCTGGAGGAAGCGGTCGCCGCCATAAGGTCGCGTCTAGGCGAGGAGGGCGACCGAGAAGGATACTACAAGGGACGGCAAGACGGCCTCATTGAGGCTTTGGCTGCCATCCGCGCTCTCTCTACAGGAGGGCGACGTGAGGAGTGAGCTAACCCTGACCGCCGCTCTCGACCTCTGGCACAAGCACGGCGGCAGCACGTTCGGCCCGCGGGTCGAGCATGTGTCGATGAAGGAAAGCGACTTCCTTGGCTTTTGCAATGCGCTCCTCGCCCTCCGCAGCCCAGTAGAGCCGACCCCTTCTTTGCAGAAAGGGGAAGGAGATGGGGCCGGCAAGGCTCACGAGTTCATTGTCGTGCTGCAACAGGCATGGATGAACGCCGAAGGGTACGGCATCAACTACGGCTGGGACGGCGAGCGCTTCGCGACCCTCGCTGAAGCCACGAAGCACGGCTGGGAAACTCGGGACTCCGACGACTTCAACATCGCGCACGTCGATGGCGACAAGCTCCTGTGGTTCGGCTGGATGGACGAGCAGATCAGCGAAGACGACGAGACCATGAGCGAGATCGCTGATGCCATCGGGCTTGAGTTTGACCCCCTCCCCACTCCACCGGAGCCTTCACCATGACACTCGTAGAGCTATTGCCGTGCCCGTTTTGCGGAGGGCCCGCCGAGCTAGACAATGCAGCCGAACCCCAGTTCACCCGCCGGCCGACCGTGACCTGCGCCAACGAAGACTGCTTTGGCTATATGCCTTCGGCCTATTTCGCCCGAGATAGCGAGGCCATCGAAGCGTGGAACCGTCGTCCCGCCCTCTCCCAGCGTGACGAGCATATACGAGTGCTGACAGAGGCGTTGACGAAGACGAACGACGCAATGGAAGCGCTGCGCGACCGGCTGGCCGAACGCCGCTCTGCTTTCGAGGTGATAGGCGACGAGGCGACGGCGAAGCTGTTCAGCGACCACATCGGCCTCATCTACCACGCCTGCGAACCGGCCCGCACCGCTCTCGCGACATCACCGGCTGAGGCTGACGGGGCTGTGAACAATGGGTGAGGCCGCGGTGATGCATCCGATTCCCGACGAAGCGCTAGACGAAGACATCGCCATCCTGGGCAGGAAGGGCGGAGGGAAGTCATATACCGCCAAGGGCATCGTCGAGCGACTGCTCGACATGGGCAGGCGCGTGCTCGTGCTCGACCCGCTCGGGGTGTGGGCTGGCTTGCGCACATCGGCCGACGGCGAGCATGCTGGCTATCCCATCGCCATTTTCGGTGGGCTTCACGCCGATCTGCCGCTCGATCCCGCGGCCGCCGAACCGATGGCTCGCATCATTGCTCGAGAGAATTTGCCGGCCGTCGTCGATTTGTCCGAACTGTCAAAGTCGGCGCAACAGTCGTTCCTGTTGAAATTCCTGCATGAATTGCGCCGGGTGAACAAGGAAGCGCTCACCGTCGTGCTCGAGGAAGCCGATGTGTTCGCGCCTCAAAGCCCGCAGGGCGACGACAGCAAAGCCCTGCATGGCGAGATCGACTGGATCGCTCGCCGCGGGCGCTTCAAGGGCTTTCGGCTGCTGACCATCACGCAGCGGCCGGCGCGGCTCAGCAAGGACGTGCTGACCCAGGCGAACATGGTCATCATGCACCGCCTCCCGGCGCCGCAGGATCGTGAAGCCGCGAAGGCATGGGTCGACGGCAACGGGGATCGCGACCAGGCGAAGGTCGTGTTCGACACGCTCGCGGGGTTGAAGGTCGGCGAGGCCTGGGTGCTGGCCCAGGAGCCGCCCATGCTCGAGCGCGTCAATTTCCCGCGCATCAAAACGCTCGACACGAGCGCCACCCCGAAGGCGGGCGAGACGCGCATCGAACCGAAGACGCTGGCGGAGGTCGACGTGTCGGCCATCCGTCAGGCGCTGGAGGCATCAAGTTCGGAGCCGAATGCTCCAAGTAAGGGGCAGAAAGCCTCAAGTCACGACCCGGCCGCCCTCGCCGCGGCCGAGGAGCGCGGCTATCAGCGCGGGCTCGCCGAAGGCATCGAGAAGGGCATCGCTCTCGGCATCACGCGCGCGCAACAAGCCCTCGCTGTACTCCGCGTGCCCGACATCGCAGCGGAGCCCGTGGGAGGCTCACCAGCGGCCGTTTCGGCTCCGGTGACAATGGTCCCGGCCCTGCCGAAGAAGCCCGCCCAGCGCTCGCCTGCGGCTCAGCGCTCGGCATCGGGGACTGACCCGCTGCTCGCCGCCGCTGTTTCGATCTGGCCGGCTCGGGGAACATGGGGAATGCTCGCCTCGATGTGCGGTCGAAAGGCCCGAGGCGGACACTTCAACTCCGCTCGAAAGGCGCTGATCGAAGGCGGTCACGTTCGCATGGATGGCGAGCTGGTCACGCCGGTCATTCCGCCGGCGACGCCCCAAGGCGTCATCCCGGCTGATCTCCTCGAACAGAACCTGCCGCAGCCGGCGGCAAAGATGTTCAGCGCGATCCGCGCCGAGCCGGGCATCACCGTCATCGGCCTCGCCTCCGTTCTCGGCATGCAGCCGCGCGGAGGACATTGGAACTCGGGCATGGCCACGCTTCGCCGGAACGGTCTCATCGTCGAGAGCAGCGACCATCTGAGCGTCACGCCGGCGCTGCTTTCTCCAACCGAAAGGAACATCGATGCCTAAGGATAATCAGCTCAGCGCCGCCATGGAAGCGGTCGACCTGTCGACCTCAGATGTCGAAGAAGCGCTCTCCGAGCCAATCGGAAAGCCCGCTTTCAACACGCACAGCACGTCGCTGGCGGGAGAGTTCGAAGCCAAGGGCAAGGCGATCATATCCCAGGTTGCCGAGGTGGATGCCAAGATGGCTCTCCTCAGCGCCGAGCGCGAAGATCTGATGCTCGCCTATTCGATGCTGTCGCACGGGTTACGCGCACGGGAGACGAGATGATCCCGATCGTTCTCATCGAGATAGACGAGAACTCGCGGGTGCGCATCCTGCAGACGAATGGCGTGCGGGTGGGTTTCGTCGATCGGCGGGTGGATGGGGAACATCTGACCATTCTCCCCGAGCAGGACGATTGGGAGTTGATCGCGCTCGCGATCGACAATCTGCACCTGCTTTCGGCGAAACGGGATGACTTGGCGCGCACGGCCGCCGAAACGCTCCGGCGCATTGCCAACCGCGAGATCGTGGTCGTCGGCCTGCGAACTGTGAATAGCGGGGAGAACCGCGGATGACCGAGCGTAGGCGCCGATCACGCCTGTCGGAGCTCAAATCCACGCTGCGCGCGCTTCGCGAGGGCGGATTGATGCCCTGCGCCTTGGACTCCATGCCAGATGGCACCTACCGTTGGCACTTTACCGCCCCACCATCCAATGATGAAACCAGCCTCGACCGTGAGCTCGCGGAATTCGAGGCACGACATGGCTATGATCGAACTTAAGGGACTTCACCGGGTCAAGTCCGGGGGCCGCGAATACGTCTATGCCTGGCGCGGCGGGCCGCGCATAAAGGCGCGCCCTGTTGGCGGGCCAAGCTTCATGGCCGAGTACAACGAGGCTGTCGCGTCCCGTCGCGGGGACGACAGCACCAAGTTCCGAGCGGTCATCACCCGCTACCGGGCTAGCGAATCCTTCGCTGGGCTGGCCGACACGACGCGCCGTGTCTGGGGACGATGGCTCGACCGCATCGGCACACACTTTGGCGAACTGAGCATCAAACAGTTCGATCGCCCGGAACGGATCAGACCGCTGATCCGGAAGTGGCGCTCCACCTGGCTGGCCCAGCCCCGGACGGCTGACTACGGGATGCAGGTGCTCTCTCGCGTCCTGTCGTTTGCCGTCGAGGATGGGCTGATCGCATCCAACCCGTGCGAGGGCATCAAGCAACTTTACTCTACCAACCGCGCGGAGATCATCTGGACCGAAGCCGATATTGCTCAGCTTCGCTCTGCGGCCACGGCCGAGATCATGCACGCGGTAGACCTTGCCGCAAACACCGGGCTTCGGCCGGCGGACCTGTTCCGGCTGTCATGGTCTCATGTCGGGGAAGATGCCATCGTCATCACCACGAGCAAGAGCCGGCACAAGAAGGAGGCCGTGATCCCGCTTCATGACGACCTGCGGGCATTATTGAAGCGCATCCCGAAGCGATCGACCGTTGTGCTGACCAATAGCCGCGACCATCGGCCTTGGAAGGGGTTCTCGAGTTCTTTCGCCGCCGCGATGGAAGAGGCGAAGATGGGCGACCGCGACCTTCATTTCTACGATCTTCGGGGAACCGCAGCGACCCGGTTCTACCTGGCCGGCCTGCCTGAGCGCGTGATCGCCGAAATCATGGGGTGGGAGGAGGAGACCGTCGGCAGGATTATCCGCCGGTACGTCGACCGGCAGGCGGCCGTGAAGGCCACGATTCTGCAGATGAAGAAGGCCAAACGGCGAACAGGAAGTGTAAAATCGGGTGTAAAATCTCGGTCGGAGCCGGGTGTCTGAGACCGGCTGAAAGGCCTGAGAAAGCTGGCTGGAGCGGGTGAAGGGAATCGAACCCTCGTCGTAAGCTTGGGAAGCTTCTGCTCTACCATTGAGCTACACCCGCGGCGCGTCGATCTGTGCTTGAAAAGCGCCGCAGCGTCAAGGCGATGGACTGCGGCGGGGGCTAAAGGAAGTCGTCGCGGCGGGGGGTGAAGGTGTCGATCAGGCGGCCGGGTTCCACGGCGACCACGCCGTGCACCACGCCCGAGGGCACGATATAGGCGCCGCCGGCGGCAATGCGCTCGGTGACGCCGTCGATGGTAACGTCGAACACGCCGTCCGCGACATAGCTCGACTGGACGTGCGGATGGCTGTGAAGCGGCCCGATTCCGCCCTTCTCGAAGGTGAATTCGACCAGCATCAGTTCGGGGAGGTCAAGGATGACGCGGCGCGTCGAGCCGTCGAGCCGGGTGAGGGTGCCGTCGACGGGCTGGGCGAAGAGTCTGGGATTGCTCATGGCGCTGTCGATATCCTCCAAACCGCGGTCAAAAGTAGCAAGAGTTTGGGACAGTTTCGGGCAAAACGCGGCCCTTGTGGTGCGCGCCGCGCCGTCATGCCGCTGCCAGCCGCCGCATTTCGGCGAGGACGGCCTCATCGAGGGGAATGCCATTCGCCATCGAGTCGCGCCGATTGGCGTAGCGCCGGTCGGACGGAAGCCGGGTCTGGCCGGCGTCGTGAATGGCCTCGATCAGCACCTCGATGCGCTCGGCGAAGGAATTGACCGCCCCGCGATTGGGGTCGATCAGGATATAGGTCTGCCCGCCATGCGGCGTCGCCGCGCCCGGATAGTCGCTCCAGTCGATCTCGAACGAATAGTCGGAGCCGGCGAGCGCCGCGCCCATGATCTCCATCATCATGGCGATCGATGAGCCCTTGTAGCCGCCGAAGGGCAGCAGCGCGCCACCCTCCAGAACGGCGTTCGGATCGGTCGTCGGGTTGCCGTCGCTGTCGACGCCGGTGCCCGGTGGCAACTGCCGGCCTTCGCGCCGCGCGATCTGCACGTCGCCATTGGCCATGACGCTGGAGGACTGATCGAAGACCAGCGGGTCGCGGCCGGCACGAGGCACCGCAAAGCCGAGCGGATTGGTGCCGTAGAGCTTGCGATGCCCGCCATGCGGCACGACGCTCGCCATCGAGTTGACCATCGCGAGCGCGAGGAAGCCTGCGCGCGCGAAGGGCTCGATGTCGGGCCACACCGCGGAAAAGTGATGCGCCTTGCGCACGCTGAGCACGGCAATGCCGTTGCTGCGCGCCTTCTCCATCAGCGGCGCGGCGGCGATGTGGAGGACCGGCAGCGAAAAGCCGTTGCGGCCGTCGGCGCGCAACATGCCCGGCGCGACGTCCTCCAGCACGGGTTCGGCCCTGGGATCGAGCCAGCCGGTGGTGATCGAGGCGAGGTTGCCCTTGATGCGGAACACGCCGTGGCTGTGCGCGCCGTCTCGCTCGGCCCCCGCCATGTTGGAGGCGAGGAGGTCGGCGACCAGCGGCGAGCAGCCGTGGCGAAGGAAGATCGTGCGCAGCAGCACTTCGAGCTCGGCGTAGGGAATGCGCGTTGTCATGACGTGATCCTGGGCCAGGTGTCGGAAAGGCGGTAGCCCGCCGGCCACGGATCCGCCGGATCGAGCATTTCGATGCGTGTGCCCGATATCCAGGCGCGCCCCGAGATCGACGGGACGATCGCGGCCTTGTCCCCCAGCGTCGTGTCGGCCTCGATGCGGCCCACGAACTCCGAGCCGATGATCGAGCGCGCGCGATAGCGGTCTCCCACCTGCATCTCGCCTCTGGCGCGCAGCACCGCCATGCGCGCCGAAACGCCCGTGCCGGTCGGCGAACGATCGATCTTGCCCGGCTGGATGGCGACTGCGTTGGCGGCGGTGAGGATGCCCTCGTGGCGTTCGGTCGGCATTGCGATCTGGCAGAACGAGATATGTCTCCAGTCGGGATTTGCCGGATGGGTGAAGCCAAGTTGCTCGTTGGCTGCCCGCGTGATGCGGATGCCGGCTTCGGCAAGGTCGCGAGCTTCGTCACGCGTGACCGCGAACCCCAGCGACGGCGCGTCGACGATGACGAAGCTGTCGCCGCCATAGGCCGTATCGACCGTGAGCGTGCCCAGCCCCGAAACCTCGAGCGGCGCCTGCAGCCTGTCGGCAAAGCTCGGGACATTGGTGACGGTGATCCGCTCGGCCTTGCCGTCGCGGCACTGCGCGACCACCTCGACAAGGCCGCCCGGCGCTTCGAGCGTCAACCGCGTCTCCGGTTCGCGCATCGGCACGATACCGGCGTCGAGCAGCACGGTCGCAACGCAGATCGAGTTCGAGCCCGACATTGGCGGGGTGTCCTCGGGCTCCATGATGATGAAGCCCATCTGTGCCTTCGGGTTCTTCGACGGCACCAGCAAATTGACGTGGCGAAAGACGCCGCCGCGCGGCTCGTTGAGCACGAAGTTCCGCAAGCCCTCGTCTCGCGCAATGAAACGCGATTGTTCCCACAGCGTCTCGCCCGGCGGGGGCGCCACGCCGCCCACGATCACGTCGCCCACCTCACCCTCGGCGTGACAGGAGACGATGTGGATCGAGCGCGAACTCCTCACGCGATCACCTCCACCGGCTGCCCCAACACGTCGAACTTCGGCGTGATGCCGAGGCCGGGGGCGTCGCTCGCCGTCATGAAGCCGTTCTCGCGGCTCGGCGCGCCGTCGGCGAGCGACACGGTGACATAGGAATTGAAGTCGGTGGCCGTGAAGCAGAATTTCTGCGGCGTCGAACGTGCGAGGTGCGCGATGGTGGCCGTGACGATGTCGCCGCCCCAGGTGTCCTCGATGGTCATGGGGATGCCCGAGGCGACGCACAAATCGCGCATCTGCCGCGCCTTGGTCAGCCCACCCACCTTGCTGATCTTGAGGTTGATCACGTCGAACGCATCGTCGGCGATGCCTTTGACGAGATCGCCCACGGTGCCGATGTTCTCGTCGAGCACGAAGGGCAGCGAGGTACGGCGGCGGATCGACACGCTCTCCTCGTAGCTCATGCAGGGCTGTTCGATATAGACGTCGAGATCGGCGACGGCATTCACGACGCGCGCCGCATCGGCCATGGTCCAGCCGGTATTGGCATCGGCAACGAGGATGTCTGTCCGCTGCAGGATGGCGCGGCAGGCGCGGATGCGCTCGATATCGTCGTTCGGGTCGCCGCCGACCTTGAGCTGGAATTTGGTATAGCCCTCGGCGCGGTAGCCCGCGATCTTGTCGGCCATGCGCGCGGCGTCTTCCTGGCTGATGGCGCGATAGAGCGCGACCTTGTCCTGCGCCGCCCCGCCGAGCAGCTTGTAGACCGGCAGGCCCGCGGCCTTGCCCAGGATGTCCCAGCAGGCGATGTCGATGGGCGCCTTCACATAGGGGTGGCCGCGCAGCACGGCGTCCATGTGATGATTGAGCGGCCACAAATCGGTCGGATCGAAACCGATCAGGCGCGGAGCGATTTCCTCGATGCCCGCGCGCACGCCCCTGGCGTAGGACGGCAGATAGGCCGAGCCCAGCGGGCAGCATTCGGCATAGCCGGTGATGCCGGCATCGGTTTCGACGGCGACGACGGTCGAGTCGAACACTTCCATGAAGTTGCCGCCGCTCCAATTGTAGCGGCCTTCGCGAAGCGGCAGATCGACCTGATAGACCTTGATGGCGGTGATTTTCATGACGTGCTGTTCCTGGAGGTCGTCGTGCCCGGGCCCCGCTTTCGCGGGGATGAGCCGGCGCGCGCAAACGCGGTTCGTGGCTGGTTGGCCCTAAACAAGGGAAAACCCGTGGGCGAAGGGATCGCGGTCGTCGATATAGATCGTGTTGAGCCCGGTCTGCCTCGCCCAGCCCGCGATCGAGGGGACGATGCCGTCGTAATTGCCGACGTTCACGGCCTTTTCCACGCGCCCGTTGAACACCGACCCGATGATCGACTCGTGATCGAAGGCGTCGCCGACCTTCAGCTTGCCGCGGGCATACCACTGCGCCATGCGGGCCGAGGTGCCGGTGCCGCAGGGCGAACGGTCGATCGCCTTGTCGCCATAGAACACGGCATTGCGCGCGGTGGCCCCCGGCACCGTTGGCTTGCCGGTCCACAGGATGTGCGTGCATCCGCGAATGCCGTCGTTCTCGGGATGCACGAACTCGTAGCGCTCGTTCATCGCCTTGCGAAGCGCCGGACTCCAGCGCAGCAGGTCGCCCACGCTCACATCCGCGATGTCGGTGAAGTTTTCCTGGCTGTCGACGATGCAGTAGAAATTGCCGCCATAGGCGACGTCGACCGTCAGCCTGCCGAGCCCCGGCGCGTCGATTTCGAGATCGCGCGAATGCAAAAAGCTCGGCACATTGGTGATGCGGACCGCGTCCACATGCTCGCCGTCCATCGTGTATTGCGCGACGACCTTGCCGGCGGGCGCGTCGAGATTGACGATGCCGGGCGACTTCGGCGTGATCAGGCCGTTCTCGATCGCCATGGCGACGGTGCCGATGGTGCCGTGCCCGCACATATAGAGGCACCCCGAGGTCTCGATGAACAGGATGCCGATGTCGCAATCCTCTCGCGTCGGCGGATACAGGATCGAGCCGCTCATCATGTCGTGACCGCGCGGCTCGAACATCAGGCCTTTGCGGATCCAGTCATAGTCGGCGAGGAAATGCGCGCGCCGCTCCATCATGGATTTGCCCTCGAGCAGCGGGCCGCCGCCCACGACGAGGCGCACCGGATTGCCGCAGGTGTGGCCGTCGATGCAGGTGAAGATATGCCGTGCCATTTGTGGACTCAGAAGCGCTGGGGGGAGAAGGGAGACATGTCGATCGGCTGCGCCGCGCCGGTCAGCAGGTTGGCGACGAGCCGGCCGGTACCGGCCGACTGGGTGAGGCCGAGATGGCCGTGCCCGAAAGCATAGACGATATTGCGGGAGCGGCGCGCCCGGCCGATGGCCGGCAGGCTGTCGGGCAGCGACGGCCGGAACCCCATCCATTGCGTCCCGCCGCTGGTGGTGAGGCCCGGCATGAAGCGCGCCGCCTTGGCGAGCATGGCATCGGCACGCCTGAAATTGGGCGGCAGCTCGAGCCCGCCTAGCTCCACCGCGCCACCGATGCGGATGCCCCGGGCGAGCGGCGTGACCACGAAGCCGTGGCTGCTGAAGACCAACTGGCGCTTGAGCTCGAAACTGTAGCCGGGGAGGGTGGTGTTGTAGCCGCGCTCGGTCTCGAGCGGGATGTCGTCGCCGAGCGGCGAGGTCAGCCGCTTCGACCAGGCGCCGCCGGCGACGACCACCTGCCTGGCCCGTAATGCGGAGCCATCGCCCAGCTCGAGGATCACGCCATCGTCCTGCGGGCGCAGTTGCGCAACTTCCGCCTTGCGGAACCTCGCGCCGCGCGCCATCGCCGCCTCGCCAACGGCGAGTGCATAGTCATAGGGGTCAGTAACCGTCTGCCACTTCGGGATGAAGGTACCGCAGACGATCCTGGGCGACAGCCCCGGCTGCAGCGCGGCGAGGTCCGCGCCGCGCACATGCCGGAACTCGATACCTTCCGCCGCTTTCGCCGCGTCGCCCCGGGCGGCGTTGCGCAACTCGACCTCGCTTTCGTAGAGCTCGAGCACACCGTCGCGGCGGATCAGATGCTCGAGCCCGGCGGTGGCGATCAGTGCGTCAGCTTCGGTCCGCGACACCCGCATCAGCGCGCTCTGCGCCCTGACGCCGGCGGCGATGCGGTCGGGCCAGCCGGCGCGCCAGAAGCGCATCAGCCAGGGCATGATCTGCGGCAGATATTCCGGCCGGACGGTCAGCGGTCCCAATGGATCGCCGAGCCATCTGGGCAGCTTGCGCAACACCCCCGACGTCGCCAGCGGAATGACGTCGGAGAAGGCAAAGGCGCCGGCATTGCCGCGGCTCGTTTCCTCGGCCATGCCCCGGCGATCGATCAGAACGGCGTTCCGCCCTGCCTCCTGCAGCTTGAAGGCAATCGAAATGCCGATGATCCCGGCGCCGACAATGGCGACGTCGATGCTGTCCGCTTCGACCAAATCATGCCGCCTTGGCGAATTTCGGCCGGGTGGCGAGCGCTTGGTTGACGAGGTCTTCGATGCGCTTGCGCTCTTCGCCGACGAGCGGCAGGCGCGGCGGGCGCACCCATTCCTTGCCCTCACCGGCGATCTGGTTGGCGAGCTTGATGTACTGCACGAGCTTGACCGCTACGTCGAGATGCAGAAGCGGCATGAACCAGCGGTAGAGCGCCAGCGCTTCGGCGGTCTTGCCGGCCTTGGCCAGGCGGAACATCTCGACCGATTCACGCGGGAAGGTATTGGTGAGGCCCGACACCCAGCCGACGGCGCCGAACAGCACGTTTTCGAGCATCAAATCGTCGACGCCGCAGATGATCTCGTAGCGGTCGCCGAGCAGGTTGATCATGTCGGTGATGCGGCGGCTGTCATGACTCGATTCCTTGACTGCGACGATGTTCTTCTCGTCGGCCAGCGCCGCAAAGGATTCGGGCAGCAAGTCGAGCTTATAGGCCGGCCGGTTGTTGTAGATCATGATCGGCAGTTCGGTGTTGCGCGCCAGCGTGCGGAAGTGGTGTTCGCCCTCGCGCGCATCCTGCTGATAGACCATTGTCGGCAGCGCCATGATGCCCGAGGCGCCGGCCGCCTGCATGCGTCGCGCCGTCGCGATGGCGAGGTCGGTCGTGTATTCGGCGACGCCGGCAATGATCGGCGCGCGTCCGTTCACGGTCTGTACCGCGTTGCGAACCACCGCGTCCTTCTCGTCGGGCGAAAGCGAGGTGTTTTCGCCCAGCGTGCCGAGCATCACGAAGGCATTGCAGCCGGCCGCAAGGCAGCTCTCGATGTGCCGCGAAGTCGCGTCGTGGTCGAGCGCGCCGTCTTCGAACATTTCGGTCATCAGGGCGGGGATCACGCCGTGAAAGATTGAGGTCATTTTCGTCGGTCCTGTCATGGGGGAGGGGGAGGATCAGGTGCCCAGATATGCCTGGACGATGGACGGGTCGGCACGGAGCTTGGCGGCTTCGCCCGCGAGGCGTATCTCCCCGCTTTCGAGCACATAGCCGTAGTGCGCCAGCTTGAGGGCGAGCCTCGCATTCTGCTCGACGAGCAGGATCGTGGTGCCGGTTTCGTTGAGCCGCTTGACGATCTTCATCGTCTCCAGCACGAGCTTGGGGGCGAGGCCCATCGAGGGCTCGTCGAGCAGCATGATCTTGGGGCCGTGCATCAGCGCGCGGCCGATGGCGAGCATCTGCTGCTCGCCGCCCGACAGCAGCGAGCCGTCGGAATTGGCGCGCGTCTCGAGAATGGGGAATTGCGCGAAGACCTGCGCGAGCCGGTCGCGGCGCACCGCCGGGTCGCGCACCGTGAAGGCACCGAGCTCGAGGTTTTCGCGCACGCTGAGGCCGCGCAGCACGTGGCGGCCCTCGGGCACATGCACCACGCCGGCGCGCGCAATCATGTGCGCGCCCATCGCCGTGATGTCCCGCCCCTCGAACAGCACGCGGCCCGCCTTGGCGCGCACCAGCCCCGAGATGGTCTTGAGCGTCGTCGTCTTGCCCGCGCCATTGGCGCCCAGCAGCGTGACGATCTGGCCGCGCTTGACCTCGAGGTCGATGCCCTTGACCGCATCGATCTTGCCATAGGCGCTGGCCAGCCCTTCGAGCCGGAGGATGACTTCGTCAGAGGCCAAGGCTGTCCTCCTCCACGCCCAGATAGGCCTCGATCACCCGGGGGTTGCTCTGGATCTCGCGCGGCGCGCCTTCGGCGATCATCACGCCATGGTCGAGCACGCTGATGCGCTCGGAGATGCGCATGACGAGGCCCGTGTCGTGCTCGATGAGGAGCACCGCGATGCCGCGCTCGTCGCGAATGCGGCCGATGAGGCCGATCAGCTCTTCCTTTTCGCCCTTGGTGAGACCGGCCGCCGGTTCGTCGAGCAGCAGCAGCTTGGGTTGCGTCGCGAGCGCCCGCGCGATCTCGACGCGCCGCTGCCAGCCATAGGCCAGCGTCGTCGCCTCGCGGTCCCAGCCTTCCGTGAGGCCCACGAAACTGAGGCATTGTTCGGCGAAGTCGCGGATCGCCGCCTCCTCGCGCCGCTGGCCGGGAAGGCGCAGGATCGCGTCGACGACGCCCGCCGTGGTGCGGCAATGCATGCCGGACATGACGTTCTCGAGCACGCTCATCTGCCGGAACAGCCGCACGTTCTGGAAGGTGCGCGCGATGCCCAGCCGCGTCACCTGATGCGGCTTCATGCGGAGCGTCTCGGTGCCGTCGAGCCGGACCGAGCCCTCCTGCGGCTTGTAGAACCCGGTGATGCAGTTGAACAGCGATGTCTTGCCCGCCCCGTTCGGTCCGATCAGGCTGACGATGGCACCGGCCGGCACGGAAAAATCGACGCCTTGCAGCACGCGCGCTCCCGCAAAGCTCAGGCTCACGCCGTTGAGTTGGAGCAGGCTCATCGTTGCTTGCTCCCCGTCGGCCAGATGCCGCTGGGGCGGAACAGCATGATGAGCAGCAGCCCGACCGCAAAGATCAGCAGGCGCAAATCGCCGAAATCGCGCAGCAGCTCGGGCGCCAGAATGACGATGAAGGCGCCGAGGATGACGCCCGGAATCTTGCCCATGCCGCCCAGGATCACCGCCATGAGGATCAGCACCGACTGGCGGAACGAAAAGCTCTCGGGCGAGATCGCGCCCAGATTGGCGGCAAAGAAGGCGCCGCCTATGGCGCCATAGATGGCGCCCACGATATAGGCGGCCAGCTTCACCCGCACGCGGTCGATGCCCATGGCCTCGGCGGCGTCCTCGTCGTGGCGGACGTAGAGCCAGGCCCGGCCGAGGCGCGAATTGGCCAGCCGCACCGACACGATGACGCCAAGGATCGCGAGAACGCAGAACACATAGTAGAAGTCGCGCGGCGTCTCGATGTGCCAGCCGAACAGCCACGGCGACTCGATGCCGATGAGCCCGCTGGCCCCGCCCGTCTCGCGCAGGTTGCGCGCCGCGATCCGCACGATCTCGCCGAAGCCGAGCGTGACGATGGCCAGATAGTCCGAGCGCAGCCGCAGCGTCGGCGTGCCGATGATGACGCCGGCAATGATGGCGAAGACGACCGCCAGCGGCAGCGCCATCCAGAAATTGAGCCCGAAATGGAGCGTCGTGATGCCGACCGTATAGGCGCCGACCGCAAAGAAGGCCGCAAAGCCGAGATCGAGCAGGCCAGCATAGCCGACCACGACGTTGAGCCCCAGCGCCAGCACCACATAGAGCAGCGCATTGGTGAGGATCACCGTGCCATACTGGCCGACGAGGAAGGGCGCGACCGCCATCACGGCGAGGATCACCGCGATCGCGGTGGCCCGCTTGGCGGGCGTGTCGAGCAGGACGGCGAGACCGCCCCAGGCGCTCGGTCGTTGCGGGAACGTTGCCATCACATACGCTCCTGTTCCGGCTTGCCGAGCAGACCCGTCGGCTTGAACACGAGGACGAGGATCAGCACCGAGAAGGAGAACACGTCCTTCCACTCACTGCCAACGCCGGGCAGTTGCGTGCCGAACGATTCGAGCAGGCCGAGGATGAGGCCGCCCAGCATGGCGCCGGGGATCGAACCGATGCCGCCGATGACGGCCGCGGTGAACGCCTTGAGCCCGATGAGGAAGCCCATGAAATACCACAGCGAGCCGTAGAAAGCGCCCGCCATGGTGCCCGCCGCGGCCGCCAGCGCCGAGCCGAGAAAGAAGGTGATCGCGATCACCGCGCTCACATTGATGCCCATCAGCCGGCACATGTCCTTGTCCACGGACACGGCGCGCATGGCGCGGCCATATTGCGTGCGCGACACGAACACTTCGAGTCCGATCATCAACAAGGCGGCGACCCCGACCAGGATCATCTGGTTGTAGCTGATGAACAAATTGCCCAGCCGCACCCCGCCGAAGCCGAGTGCCGCGCCGAAGGGCACATACTGGCCCTTGGTTATCGTCAGCATGGCGTTCTGCAGCACCAGCGACACGGCAAGCGCGGTGATGAGGATCGACAGCCGCGGCGCCGACAACATCGGTGCATAGGCCACGCGCTCGATCACGACACCGAAAAAGCCGATGGCGATCATCGCGAACACCATCGATATGGCGACGCCCAGCCAGCCGGCCCCGATGAACGGCGCGAGGAAGGACAGCACCAGGAAGCCGACGAAGCCGCCGACCATGTAGAGTTCGCCATGGGCGAAGTTCAGAAGCTTCACCACGCCGAACACCATGGTGTAGCCGAGCGCCACCAGCGCGTAGAACGAGCCCAGCACGATGCCGTTCAGAAGCTGGTTCGCGAAGATATCGAAAACTGTCACCGGCCGCCTCGCCCCTCAGCCTGCTTCAATGTGGACCGGCGTTCCAGCGCCGGCCCACGTTTTCATGTGCGGATGCCGCTCAGAACTGCGCCAGCGTCCAAGCGCCGCCCTTGCCCTCGAGCACCACGAAGTTGGAGCGGGCGAGCGTGTTCTCGTCCGTGAACGAGATCGGCCCCGAAATCGTGTCGGTGAACTCGGCACCCTTGAGCGTCTCGATCACCGCGTCCGCTTCGGTCGAGCCGGCGGTCTCGATGGCCCAGGCAAGCAGCTTCGTCGCATCGTAGCTGAGGGTCGAATACGGCCCCGGCGCAGCTCCGAACTGGGCCTGATAGGCGTCGGCGAAAGCCTTGGCTTCGGGCAGGAACTCGGCGGTCGGGTTGGAGAAGGCGATCACGCCCTCGGCCGCGGGACCGGCAATCTTGAACAGTTCCGGCGAGTTGGAGCCGTCGCCCACCGCGATCAGGCCCTGATAGCCGCGCTCACGCAGCTGGCGGATCAACAGGCCCCCATCGGCATAATAGGCCGTCCAGAATACCGCGTCTGGATTGCCCGAGGTCACCGAGGTGACGACGGCCGAATAGTCCTGCTCGCCCTTGTTGGTGGTTTCGAAGCTGGTGACCGTATTGCCGGCCGCTTCCCATTCCTTCTTGGTCAGGTCCGCGAGGTCCTGCGAATAGGCGTCGCCCTGGTTGACGATGGCGATCGACTTGATGCCCTTGGCGTTGAAATATTCCATCGCCTTGGCCACCTGATCATTGCCGGTGGAGTTGATCATGAAGGCGTTGCCCGGATTTTCCGGAATCAGCTTGGTCGAGTTGGCCGCCGGAATGATCAGCGGAATGTTGGCGTCGCCATAGATCTTGAGCGTCGGAATCGTGGCGCCCGAGCAGTAGCCGCCAACCACGCCGACGACGTCCGATGCGGCCAGCTTGCTCGCCGCGTTCACGGCCTGCTGCGCGTCGCAGCCGTCGTCGCCGATCGTCGAGGTGAGCTGCTTGCCCAGCACGCCGCCCGCTTCATTGATCTCGCCGATGGCGAGGTTCACGGCGTTGGCCATGTCCTGGCCATAGGTGGCTTCCGAGCCGGTGGTCGGTACCATGATGCCAATGGTCAGCGTATCCTGGGCCACGGCCGGAGTCCCCAGCGCAAGGGCGAGCGCCAGGCCCGCCGCAGTCTTCATGACAGTTCGCATGTTGTTGTTCTCCCTGTTTCAGAAGCACGCCGGCAACGCCTTGCATGCATCTTGTCGACAGAATGCCGCCGCGTTAACTTCCCGTCAATCCCCGGTGCAGGGGAGGGATGGTTCCGATGGCCGAGAGTACTGAACAAAAGGCGCTTGCCGACCTGCCGATTACGCGCGTGCGCGGTTCGGGCGTGCAGACGATCTACGAATCGCTCAAGCAGTCGATTGTTGATCTGACGCTCGATCCGGGGGCGCCCCTCGACGAGGTGCGGCTGGCCGAGCGCTTCGACATGTCCCGCACGCCGGTGCGCGAGGCGCTGGTGCGCCTTGCCGCCGAAGGGCTGGTGACGCAGCTTCCCAACCGCAACACCATTGTATCGCCGATCGATTTCGGCCGGCTGCCGGTCTATTTCGAGGCGCTGACGCTGATGTACCGGGTCACCACGCGGCTCGCCGCGACCGGGCGCACGTCCCGCCATCTCGAAACGATGCGGCGCCATCAGGCGCTCTATGCGGACGCGGTTGGTCGTGACGATGTGCCCGCCATGATCGGCCACAATCGCGACTTCCACGTCGCCATCGCCGAGGCCGGCGGCAATCTCTATTTCACCGGGCTGTTCACGCGGCTGCTCGACGAGGGCCGGCGCATCCTGAGGCTCTATTACTACAGGAGCTTCAACGACCATCTGCCGCGCAAATATGTAAAGGAGCACGACGCCATCATCGACGCCATCGAAGCGCGCGACATCGACCTGTGCGAACGCCTCGCCGCCGAGCACGCCGACCAGATCGTCCGCCAGATCCAAAGCTACATCGCCCGCGATCGGACCAGGGAACTGGTGCTGTAACCGCACCGGGCAATGAGAGTGCTCACAACACCCGAACGATCGGCTAAGCTCACGCCATGACTCGCACAATTCTCATCACCGGCGCCGCCGGCAACATCGGCGCCAAGCTCGCCGCGCACTTCAGGGAAACCACCGATCACCAGTTGCGCCTGTTGGACCGGCGGGCAGGGGGCGACATCCTCGCGGCGGATTTCGGCATCTGGGACGCGGCCTGGGCGAAGCACTTCGCCGGCGTCGATACGGTCATCCATCTCGCCGGCAATCCGAGCGGCCGCACCAACTGGGCGAGCGCCAAGCGCGACAATATCGGCGGCACGCAGCATGTCCTGCGCGCCGCGCGCGAGACCGGCGTCAGGCGCGTGATTTTCGCCAGCACCAACCAGATCATGTTGGGCTACCGCTTTGGCAGCGGACCGGTGACGCCCGACATGCCGCCCGCGCCGCTCAGCCCCTATGGCATCTCCAAGCTCGCCTGCGAGGAGATCGGTCGCGCCTTCCACGAGGAGACCGGCATCGACTTCCTGGCGCTCCGCATCGGCTACTTCCAAGCCGGCAAGAACCTGCCGGGCGCGCACATGGAAATCGGCGAATGGGGCCAGTCGATGTGGCTATCCAACCGCGACATGAACCAGGCGATGGACAAGGCCATCGCCGCCCCGTCCTTTGGCTTTGCCGTGGTCAACCTCGAGTCAAACAATGCCGGCATGCGCTGGGACCTCGAGCGGACCCGCGAGGTGATCGGTTACGTTCCCCTCGATTCCGCCACGCCGGTGATCACCGACAAGCAGCGCGAGGAAGACAACGTCGCGCGGGCAGTGCGGATCGTCCCGGGCCAGTGGCTGGACGAGCATTTCACCGTGGTGGAGCCGTAAGGCAGGCGAACGCGCGCTAAAACGCCGGTGCATCCGCCTTTCGCCACATTGACCGTTTGGTCAAAAGCCCCCACTCTCAAGGCATGAAAGTCCTCATCCTGGGTGCCGGCGTGATCGGCACGACTTCGGCGTATTACCTTGCCAAGGCCGGGCATGAGGTCACCGTCATCGACCGCCAGCCCGGCCCGGCGCTCGAAACCAGCTTCGGCAATGCCGGCGAGCTGAGCTACGGCTATGCCTCGCCCTGGGCCGGCCCGGGCATTCCGCTCAAGGCGCTCAAATGGCTGACAATGGTCGACGGCCCGCTGGTGATCAGGCCGATGCTCGATCCGCGCATGTGGCTGTGGGGCCTGCGCCTGCTCGCCAATTGCACGAGCCGCGCTTATGCCGTGAACAAGGCGCGTATGGTGCGGCTGGCCGAATATTCCAATGCGCGCATGGTGGAGCTGCGCGGTCTCAACGGCCTCAATTTCGAAGGACGCGAGCGCGGCACGCTGCAACTCTTCCGCACCCAGAAGCAGCTCGATCACATCCACGGCGACATCGAGGTGCTGAAACAATATGGCGTGCGCTACGAGGTGCTGGACCCCAGCCAGTGCATCGCCGCCGAGCCCGGTCTCGCCACCGCCACGGTTCCCTTCACCGGTGCCTTGCGGCTGCCCGACGACGACACCGGCGACTGCAAGATGTTCACCGACGGCATGGCGAAGCTCGCCGCCGACGCTGGAGTGACGTTCCGGTTCGACACCAGGATCGACGGGATCGAAGCCAATGCCGAACACGTCACCGGTATCGCCACCAGCGCCGGCACGCTGACCGCCGACGCCTATGTCGGCGCCATGGGGAGCTATACGCCGATGCTCGTCGCACCGCTCGGCATCCGCCTGCCGGTCTATCCCATCAAGGGCTATTCGCTGACCGTGCCGATCACCGACGCGGCCGTGGCGCCGGTCTCCACGGTGATGGATGAAACCTACAAGGTGGCGACCACCCGTTTCGAGAATCGCATCCGCATCGGCGGCACCGCCGAGATCGCGGGGTGGGATACCAAACTCCGTCCGCATCGCCGTGGCCCGCTCGAGCGCTCGCTGCGCGACTTGTTTCCCAGGGCGGGGGACGTGTCGAAGGCCAGCTTCTGGTGCGGCCTGCGCCCGATGACGCCGGACGGCACGCCCGTCATCGGCAAGGCGAAGTTCAGGAACTTCTATCTGAGCACCGGCCACGGCACGCTGGGCTGGACCATGGCCGCCGGCTCCGGGCGCGTGCTCGCCGACCTGGTCTCGGGCAGGACGCCGGAGATCGACACCTCCGACCTCGATCTCAGCCGGTACGCGGCCTGAGCGCTTCGGCACCGCGCCGGACGCCGGTCCGCGTGACCCGCGTCACCCCGTGCGTTGTCTTGGCCCAGTGCAGCGGCTTGGTGACGAGTTCGACGACGGCGTAAAGCGTCGCGATGGAGTGGAGCAGCCAGTAGGCGGGCACGAGCAGTTGCATCGGCATCAGGTGCCAGGCGCGCAGATGCGCGAGCCCGCTGAACACGATCGCCCAGGCGCCGCCATAGCCCGTCGCGAGGATGCCCACCGCGAACCAGTCCCACCCGTCCTGCGGCACGAGCCCGGCGGCGCCGTCGAAGACCAGGCGGCCGAGGATCGTGCCCAGAAAGACCGTGTGCAGCAGCGAGGTGAGGATCATCCCGCCCACCAGGACGTGGAAGCCGAGGAATGCCCGCCAGCCGAGATCCTCGAGCAGCCGGCGCGGCGTCAGCGCGTGCACGCAATAGGTCTGGCACCAGCCCTTCATCCAGCGCGTGCGCTGCGCCATCCAGGCGCGCAGCGTCAGCGGAGCCTCCTCATGCGTCCGGCTGGTGAAGGCCTCGGCGCGAAAACCGCGGCGGGCGAGGCGGACGCCGAGATCGGCGTCCTCGGTGACGTTGAAGGCATCCCAGCCGCCGAGCTGGCGCAGCGCCGAGGTGCGGAAATGGTTGCTCGTCCCGCCCAGCGGCACCGGCAGGCCCCAGCGCACCAGCGCCGGCAGCAGGCGGCCGAACAGGCCCGCATACTCGCCCGCGAACAGCGCCGTCAGCGCATTCTCATGCGCATTTTCGGGCACCAGCTCGGCCTGCAGGCAGGCGAGCGTGGCGTCGCCGCGGAAGCGCTCGGCCGCGCGGCGCAACTGGTCCGGATCGGGCACGTCCTCGGCGTCGTAGACGACGAGAAACTCCCCGCGCGCCAGGGGCAGCGCATAGTCGATGGCCTTGGGCTTTGTGTGCGGCGCCCCTTGCGGCACCACCACCATGCGGAACTGCGGCTCGCCCAGCACATGCTCGACCGCCGCGACGGTCTGCGGGCTCTTCGCCTCGACCACGAACTTGATGTCGAGCCGGTGCGGCGGGTAGTCGATGGCGGCCATGGCACGCTTGAGCATCGGTACCATCTGCGCCTCGTCGCGCAGCGGGATCAGGACGGTGTAGAGAGGCAGCGCGCCGTCGGCCAGTCGCGGGACCGGCGCACCCGCCGGACCCGGCAGGGCCGCCATCAGCCGCAACAGCCCCGGCGCCATCAGCAACATGGCGACCACCGGGATCAGGAACGGCCGCGCCACGACGCCCGAGGCCATCACCACGATGATGACGAGCCCGAGCAGCGCGGCGAACCCGATCCGCACCGACCGCTTGAGCTGCCCGGCCGAGGCACCCCTCCAGCGCACGGCCGTCTCGGTCCGCGCATAATCCATCAACTGCGTGCTCGCGGCGCGGGCGAGCGCGGCCTCGATCGCAGCCGCCGTGGTGAAGCGGATGCGGCGATGGAGCGACGGCGACCACGAGCGTCGCAAACGCAGCAGCTTGTCGGTGTCCGGCGCAACGAAGCTCAGTTCCGTTCCCAGCACCGTCTGGCGCAGGCTGCGCACGCTGCCCAGATGCGCCAGCCCGTCCACCCGGCACCGCGGCAATTGCGGACGGGAGGGCAGGCATTCGGCGAAACAATAGCCGGCCCATGCGGCCGCGCGTTGCCACACCAGCGCATCCCCGAGCCCGAATTGATGGGCGGCATAGTCGAGCGGATCCATGGCCCGCCGCCCGGCCTCGATCAAATGCCGGCGAGCGGTCTCGTCGTTCGGGCACTCATCGGCCAGAACAGCACGAAGTAATGCAATGGCATCTACTGCTTCAAACATTGGTCGCCGCCCCCGCGCAGCGCCCGGTCAGAAATAGCCTTAAGTAAACACCCTTAGAGTGATGCCCTTTGCCGGCGAATGACAAGAGACTTGCATCGGCCGGTGGAAAACGCGCCGCCTCGCCTTGGCCGGGAATCTGCGGCATAAGCGGAGCGGATCACTTGCGGACCGGTATGCGCGCACTCTTCGTCCTGTTCTTTGCCGCCTTGGGCAGCCTCGCGGCCCACGCGCAGGCGCTGCCCTATCACGCCAATCCGAGCGCCCGCGATCTGGTGCCCAATCTCGCGGCGGTGCCCAATATCCGCTTCCTCACCACCGCCGATTTCCCGCCCTTCAACTATCGCGACCGTTCGGGCGAGCTGGTGGGCTTCAATGTCGACCTGTCGCGCGCCATCTGCGCCGACCTCGATATCACCTGCACCATCCAGGCCTGGCCGTGGGAGCAGGCGGGCAGGGCCCTCGAGGACGGGCAGGGCGATGCGCTGATCGCCGGCCTCGCCATGACCCCCGAGAACGGCGCGCTGTTCGATTTCACCAATATCTACCTGATGCTGCCCGGACGTTTCGTGACGCTGAAGGAGAATGGCGCCGGCTTCGAGCCCGCCGCGCTCGCCGGCCGGACCGTCGCGGTGCGCAAGGGCTCGGCCCACGCGACGTTCGTCACGCGCTACCTGCCCGAGGCGGCGCTCCGCGAATTCGACACCGAAATCGCCGCGCTCGAAGCGGTGCGTGACAACGAGGCCGACGCCTATTTCGGCGATGCCATGCGCGCGAGCTTCTGGCTCAACGCCAATCCCGAGTGCTGCACCTTTGCCGGCGAACCCTACTTCCGCCCCGGCCTGTTCGGCGACGGCCTGTCTATCGCCGTCGGCGCCGGCCACGACACCGTTCGCCTCGCCATCGACTACGCGCTTGTGCGGCTCAAGAAGTCGGGCGTGCTCGACGAACTCTACCTGCGCTGGTTCCCGGTGGGCTTTTACTGAACCCCCGCTTGCGCGCTGCTCGTTCGTTATTCCGCGTGCCGCAGCCGGGCGCGGGCCGAGGCTTCGATCGCCGCGGCGACGAGGCCGTCGAGGTTCAGCCCGTCGCGGATCATTTCGAGGAAGCGGAGCTCTTCCTGCTCGAGGCGCAGATCGACGGAAGCCACTTCCACCGCGAGCGCATATGCGGTGTCGTGCAGCCGCTCGGGCACGCCTTCGAGCACCATCGCCATCACCTTGTCGAGGTTGGACGAATCCTTGATCAGGTCGATCGCCTGCGCCGCCACCTGGCCCAATTGCGTCCGGTCGAAAGTGTCGAACACCGGCGAGCGCGTCACCAGCCGGCTGATGATCTCGAGCTCGCGATCGCTCACC
>CAZASR010000003.1:0-88759 GCA_964487765.1 uncultured Devosia sp.
CGCAGAATGGTATAGGAAACATGATCAGCGTGCGTCAGATTTCCTGGTGACGCTGTTCTAGATGGATGTGGACATGAAGCGTGCCGCTCTTGCTTTGATCTTCTCGCTCGTCGCGACCGCCGCGGTCGCCGGCGACGGAAACCAGGCGTATCTCATCCAGCTCAGCCCGGAGGGCACGCCTAACGGCAACACACTGTCGATCGACCAGCAGGGCGCGAATGACAGCCTCGTGCGAGGAATCGACGACAAGCTGATCGGCTATTGGCCCGCGCTTCTCCTGCGTCTCGCCACGGGCGCCGATCCGATGCTGGCTACTCAGCGCGGAGAAGGAAATCAGGCATCGCTCTCCTTGACCGGATCGGGCGGCGAGCTGCAGCTTCTACAGACGACCTTCCTGGATGCGACATGGGCGCCGGGCGAGGCCGGCGGCTACAACATCGCCGAACTGACGGCGTCAGGAAATGCGCTTGGCGGCGTCATTCAGATTGGCGAACTCAATCAGGCCAAGTTGTCGCTGGGCGCGGACGCCAAGGGACTCATTGGACAATGGGGTACCGAACTGTCCGCGACTCTTAATGTTGCCGCATCCGGCGGGTCAGGCGCGATCCTGCAGATCGGCAACAACAGCAACGCTGAGTTCAACCTCCTGTCGGACAATTCCGTCACTTATGTGCAGATTGGCGACAACCTGAACAGTGTCGATGCTTCGGTCTATTCGAGTATCCCCGGTGACATCTTCATCAAGCAGATCGCCTTTTGAATTTGACACGCGCCGCACTGGGGGCGGTCATGCTCGGCCTTGCCGCCATCTCGCCGGCCATCTCGGACTCCGCCGTGCTTGGCGCGGCTTTCGCGCAGATCTCGCTGCGCCCCAGCGCGGACGGCAGCGTGACGGTGCTCGCTGAGGTGATCGCGTTCGCCGACATCGTGGCGCAGGCTGAGCTCAAGGTCGTGCGGCGCGGAGCCGCAGGCGAGATCGTGTCGAGCCAGTCGCGGATCATCGACATGGAAGCGGGCGAGCGGGCGACCATTGCGCATCTCAATTTGTCACTCGCCCTTGGCGACGAGCTGACCGTGTCGGCCGTCATCAGGAACGGGGCGGCAGTGATTTCGACGGCCACGATTGGTACCGGGTCTGGATCTTAGTCGGCCGCATCGGGGGGCGAGATGAAACAAAGTTCTATGCTGCTGGCGGTCATGTGCCTGCTGGCCTTTTTGACGCACGCGACGCAAACGCAGGCGCAATCGGAAGCCGAATTCGTGGCGGTCCTCGCCGGCCAGTGGGAAGTCTATGACGACGGCTATGCCGTCGACGGCAAGCACTGCATGATTACCCTCAAGGACACCAAGGTCGAGACGGACTATGAGCTTTCCGTCGAGTCCTGCGGCCTCGAGCTGGGCATGCTCACCTCGTGGCGCATCGCCGATGGCCAGCTTGTGCTGGTGGCCGATGGTGCCGTCAGCGCTGCACTCGGCGGCAATCAGTTCCGCATGAGCGGCTCCAGCGGCATCGGTGCGCCGGTCATCCTCGACCGGGTCGGCGAGACCGCCGCAATGGACCGCATCCTCGAGGCGTACAAGGCGAGCGGCTGCTATTATCTCGGCTTCACCAGCACCTGCGTCGACGAAGACCAGCTTGCTAAACCGGCCGTGCCTTCGGACGGCTCGCCAAGCCGCATCGGCATTCTGGTCAATCTTAACGTTCGCGCCGAAGCGCGCGAGGACGCAAACGTTGTTGGCGTTGTTCCCGCCAACAGCTGCATCGTCACGGAAGTGTGTGCCAACGCCTCCGATGGCGTGTGGTGCCGCGCCCGCTTCGGCGAGGTCACCGGCTGGCTCAAGAAACTCGCCCTTCGCCAGGAGCGCTGGCCCGTCGTCACCTTCGTCAACCAGTGCCAGGCGGATTAGCGCGGGGGCCGATCCGCTACCATCGTTTCCCAGGGCGGCAGGCCGGCTGCGATCAACTCTGCCGCCACTCCAAATGGACGGTTGTTCGACACAGAGTGATCGAAACCCGGGTTCAGTTGGAGTAGAAGCGTTCCGAACCCATCGGAACTGCGATGACGGGAAAGGGAGGGTGAAGAGTGGCCAACGAGGTCGAACCGGCGACAGTTTGGCAAGCGATGGGCAGGGGGCTCGCCGCCCGTTGCCCACGTTGCGGTCAGGGAAAGCTCTTCTCGGGATTCCTGAGACAGGTCGACAGGTGCTCGGTGTGCGGCGAGCCATTGCAAAGCTACAAGGTCGGCCTGCTGCTCCCCTTCGTCGTGATCATGATTGTCGGCAGCGTAATCATCCTCGTCATGCTGGACATGGAGCTCAACCAGCGGGCCAGCCCGGGCTTCTATCTGGCTGCGCTCGTCCCGCTTGCAGCACTGTTGCCCATCGCAATAATTCGACCCGCCAAAGGAGCGATAATCGGGCTGTTCTGGTCGAAAGGGATCAGCGACGAACTCGAAAGATGAGAGTCACGCAACAGCTTCGGTTCAGCGCCGGGAGCACAGTGTCTGCCGTATTTGCCCTTCGTTCGGCTCGACGATCCTGACGCACCCCGCGGGCGGTCTTGCTCAGATCGCGGTATATCCGCCGTCCACCAGATAATGGCTGCCGGTGACGAAGGACGCATCATCGGACAACAGGAACCGCACGACCCTGGCGACCTCTTCGGGCCGGCCAAGGCGGCCGAGCGGATGGCGACCGATCAACTGCCTGCGGAAATCGTCCGGCAGGTCGGCGAGCAGCGGCGTTTCGATATAGGCTGGGCCGACGCAATTGATCCGCAGTCCCTCAGGGCCGTACTCGGCGGCTGCGTTCTTGGTGAGGCCTACGACGCCATGCTTGGCCGCCGTGTAGGCGCCATTGCCGATGGCCGCGACAGCGCCGTGAATCGACGCCATGTTGACGATGGCGCTCTCTCCAGCCCCCGCGTCGAGCATTGCGGGTATCTGATAGCGCATCCCGTAGAGAACGCCGTTGAGATTGATGTCGATGACAGGGTTCCAGTCGTCGATATCGACCTCACCGGCGGGCGCCGCCTTGCCACCGATCCCGGCGTTGTTGACGGCGTAGTTGAGCTTGCCGAATGTCTGCCGGGCGAAGGCGACGGCTTTCTCGTTGTCCTCCGGCGAGGCGCTGTTGGCGGCGAATGCTGCTGCCAGGCCACCGCCGCCGGCGATTTCGTCGGCGACGCGCTGCGCGCTCTCCTTGCTGATATCGGTGAGCACGATCTTAACGCCGAGGGAAGCGAGTTCCTTGGCGATGGCCTCGCCAATGCCCGAACCACCCCCGGTCACCAGTGCAACCTTGCCTTCGAACGACATTGGCCCTTCCTTTCAGGATGGAGTTGAGCCGAGCACCATACGCCTCCGGTCCGCCAAATGCTTCAGCCTTCGCGGGGAAGGGCCGTGTAGACGCGGGCGATGAACTGCTGGAACGCCGTCATGTAGTCGCGCAGGAAGGTCTCGGTGCTCGGCACGCTGACATTTCCTTCGTCATCGATGAGGTCCGGCTTGAATTGGATGTACGCCTCGGGGGCGTTCATCTGCGGCGAATTGCAGAAGCTCAGGACGCTCCTCAGGCTCTGCTGGGCCACGGCAGTACCGATGGCGCCCGTGGACGCGCCGATCACCGCCGAGGGTTTGCGCGTAAACGAGTTCTGTCCCCACGGGCGGCTGGCCCAGTCGATGGCGTTCTTGAGCCCTCCCGGGATGGACCGGTTGTACTCCGGCGTGACGAACAAGACGGCATCCACTTCGGCAATCGCGCGCTTCAGAGCCTGTGCCGGCGGCGGGTAATTCTTGTCGTGGTCCTGACTGTACAGTGGCAGGTCCCTGATCGGTATCTCCCGCAGAGTAAGACCATCCGGCGCCAGTTTCACCAGCGCCCGGGCCAGCTTGCGGTTTATGGATATGGAAGACAGGCTGCCAACAAAGTAGCCGACGGTGAACGCGGTCATGTCCGTTCTCCAGGTTGGATATGAGGCAGAACGTGGCCAGTCCCCGAATGCTCCCTGGCACGGGCGGTGCCGATGACGACGGCCCGGACAGTCCAGGGCCGGGGCGCGCTCGAAGGAGCTGTTGGCCGCGGCAGGCTGCGGGTCTATGAGTCTGTGGCAGCGAAGACGAGACTGTCGAGTGCAGGCCAACCTTGCCGAACGGGCCAGCGGTTTCGTCTGTCGCGTTCAGGAGGGCCGGCATGCGTCGGGTTGAAGAGGTGCTCGGGCGGGTTGGGCGGCTCAACTATGTGTGGACCAACACCGAGAGCCTGATGGTCTACTGCATCATGGCCCTGACCGGCATGTCCAAGGACGCCGCGATCGTGGTTTTCCTGACGCTCAACACGTCGCGGGCGCGCCTCGATCTGCTGGAACGGCTGGCCAAGCTCCACGAGGTGAACGACGAGATGCGGGCCGACATTCTCGGCCTGACCTCGCGGCTGAAACGCGAAGGCAGGTTGCGCAACAAGTATAACCACTGCGTCTACTCGTTCGACGAAACCGGGGAGATCGGCTCGACACAATTGATGCGGATCGCCGACTTCGATGAGGATATCAAGTACGGCAAGGTCGAGGCGCTGGACGATGAGGAAATGGAACGGCTGGAGGCCTCGATTCGAGAGATCGTCCAGGTCAACAAGGACATGTGGGAGCTCTTCCGGCGCCGTGGCATCCGAACCTGATGGTCGTGGGTGACGCGATAGAGCCGCGCACAATGCCCTTCTAGCTTGCGCTGGGAAGGGTCGCGGGCGAGAGCGGTTATCGCCTTTGCCATTCCATAGTTGGGAGCTCTCCCTCTTCGCGGCGGACGACGCGGATGCGCCTGGCCGTGTGCTCGGGGAGACCTCAGGAGAACACCCATGAACGTGCACCAAGCCGGTCAGTGCTCGCGGAAGGCGCGTGTCATGCTGTCCAGGATCGGCTTGGTCAGGTATTCGACAAAGGTACGGGTCTGCGTCTGGATGAGGATTTCGGCCGGCATGCCCGGCGTGGGCTTGAATCCGGGGATGCGCTCGAATTCCAGCGGGGGGATGGACACCCGCGCGAGGTAGACCTCCTTGACCGAACTGCCGGCCCCGACGGCCAGGGCGTCGGCCGACACGTAGACCACCGTGCCGGTCAGGATGGGGGTGGTGCGCTGGTTGAGCGCCGTCAGGCGGACCGAAGCCTGCTGACCCTGCACGACCTCGTCGATCTGCATGCGCGAGATCCGCGCCTCGACGATCAGCGGCACCTCGGAGGGAAGAATCTCGAAGATGGGCTTGCCGCTCTCGATCACTCCGCCGGCCGTGTGGTAGTAGCTCCGCAGCACCGTTCCCGCCACCGGCGCCAGCACGGCGGTGCGCGACAGCACGCTGTCCGCCTTGAGAATCTGCTCGCGGACCGCGTCCAGTTCCGCCTCCACCGTCTGCGCATCCTTTAGCGCCGCCTGCCGCAGCGTGTTCTCGATCTGCATCATCTCCTGGTGGTGCTTTTCGATCTGCGCGTCGATCTCGGCGATATCGGCTTCGACCCGCGCGACGTCGCCGTCGCCGTCCGCGATCGTCCGCTGCAATATCGCCACCGCCGAACGGGTGGTCAGTCCGCTTTCCAGCAGTTTCGACTTGGCGGCCAGTTCCGCATGGAGGGATTCGAGCTGTCGGTTGAGCGCATCGACCTCCTTGACCCGCCCTTCGCGCCGGAACACCAGCGAGTAAATGTTCTGGCGCACCAGTCCGAGCTCGCTGTCGAGCCGCACCAGATCGGCTTCGAACGTCTCCCGCTGGCTTGCCTGGATGGCGGCAACCGTTGGGTCGGCCGCCTCCTCGGGCGTGAGCGCCGGCGGCGCGTAGGCGCGCAGCCCGCGGGCCTCCGTCTGCAGGCGCGCCAGTGTGGCCTCGAGCCGGATGCGGCGCAGCCGGAGCTGTTCGAAATCCACTTGGGCGGCGGTTTCGTCGAGCAGGATGAGAGGTTCGCCCGCCGTCACCTCGTCGCCTTCCCGTACCAGCAGTTCGCGGATGATCCCCCCTTCGAGATGCTGGACCACCTTGTTCTCGCCGGTGGCGACGAACGTGCCTTCGGCAATCACCGCCGCCGCGAGGGGTGCCGTGAAGGCCCAGTAGCCGAAGCCGCCAAACCCCGCCAGGATGAACAGCAGGCCGACGATCGTGTGCGGCAGGATCGAGCGTTTCACTCCCGCGTACCACTCGAGATTCCGGTTCACCAATGCCGCGGTCATGGGTTGCCTCCCCCGCTGTCGAGCCGCGTCGTTCCGGACTGCCCGCGCAGGCTGGCGAGGACCTCGGTGCGGGTGCCGAACAGGGTCACGGTGCCGTTGCTGAGCACCAGTATCTTGTCGACACAGTTCAGCAGTGCCGGGCGCTGCGTGATGGTCACCACGGTGATACCCTGTTGCTTGGCGTGGACGATGGCTTTCGCCAGCGCCGCCTCGCCCTGGGAATCGAGGTTGGAATTGGGTTCGTCGAGGACCACCATGCGCGGACTGCCGAAGAAGGCCCGCGCCAGGGCGATCCGCTGCTTCTGTCCGCCCGACAGCGGCGCGCCGTCCGCCGCGACCTGCGTTTCGTAGCCTTGCGGGAAAGTTGACACGAGTTCGTGCACATCGGCCAGCGCGGCCGCCTCATAGATGTCGACGTCGTCGGCGTTGTCTCGCATTCTTGCGATGTTGGCCTTGATGCTGCCGGGGAAGAGCTGCACGTCCTGCGGCAGGTAGCCGATGTTCTCGCCGAACTGGCGTTGATCCCAATTGCGCAGATCCATGCGGTCGAGCCGGACGCTGCCCGACGTGGGCAGCACCGACCCCACGAGCATCTTGCCGAGCGTCGTCTTGCCCGCCCCTGAATTGCCGATGATCGCCAGCGACTCACCGGCCGAGAGGGAGAAGGAGATGCCGTTGAGAATGACCTTCTTGTTCGGTGGCGGCACGAACAGCACCCGCTCCACGTCGAGCCGGCCGGTCGGATGGGGCAGCAGCAGTCGCTCGAAATTGAGCGGCGAGGTCTGCAGCAATTGCCGAATCCGCCCAAGGGAGGCGCGGAACTGCACTACGCTGCTCCAGCCCTCGATCGCGCCTTCGATCGGGGCCAGCGCCCGCGAGGCGATAATCGAGGCGGCGATCACCATGCCTCCGGTCAGGTGGCCGGAGATGGCGAGGTAGGCGCCCCAGCCCAGCATGGCGACCTGGGTGAGCAGCCGCAGCGACTTCGACAGCGCCGAGAGCATGATGTTCCGGTCCTGCGCTGTCACCTGCGCACCTAGCGACTTGGCCGCGTCCTTGCCCCAGATCCTCACCGCCTCCGGGATCATCGCCAGGGCGTTGATGATCTGCGAGTTGCGCGACATCGAATCGAGATGCGAGGTGGCCTTCGCCATGAATTCCCGGGAGGCCCCGAACGGCTGCGCGGTCAGCTTCTGGTTGGCGAACGCGACGAGACCGAGCAGCAGCGAGGCCGTTACGACGATTGCACCCAGATGCGGATGCACCAGGAATACGGCGACGACGAACAGCGGTGTGACGGGGGCATCGAAGATGGCCAGCAAGGTGCTCGAGACGATGAAGGCGCGCAGTTGCTGCAGGTCGCCGAGCACCTGGTACTCGCGCCCGTTGCTGTGCAGGGCGGCACGCGCCGCAGCACTGAGGATCGGAGCGCCGAGCTGCGCCTCGACCTCCACGGCGGTGCGCATCAGAATGAAGCGACGGATGGAATCCAGGATGGCTTGCAGAATCACGGCGCCGACGATTGCGATGGTGAGCATGATCAGCGTGTCAATCGACTGACTGGTGAGCACCCGGTCGGAAATCTGAAAGAGGTAGAGCGGAACCGCCAGCACCAGGATGTTGACGAATATCGTGAACACCATGACGACCGACAGGTTGCGCCGAACGGCGCTCAGCGCGTCCTGGTAGCTCTTGGCGAAGTTGATCGGCACCGCCCGCTTGTGGAAGGCGCGGCCTGGCCCGCCTCCGCCACCGCGACCGCCACCGGAATTGCGCCCCGATCCTCCTCCGGTCGTGTTGAGCGGTCCCTTGTCGGCCTCGGCGTCGATGATCGGCCCGATGTGAGGCTGGGCCTTGGCCTGCGTTTCCCGTTCCCGCAACGGCGCCTCGGCGCGCGCCGTCATTGTTGGTGTGCCGCCGGGCGGAAGCTCATCGACCCCGCCGGGGCGGGAGCGTCGATCCGCAGCGCTGCCCACGCCCTCCTGGTAGTGCATCGCTTGTTCCCCCGCCTATGGCATCTGGCTCAGGCCAGCATCGATTGCAGGACGTCGATCGTCGGGGCATCGATGCCCGAATGAATGTCGCTTTGGGTCCACGGTGTGTCGGGCGCATCATCGAGGAAGGCGATCACTTCTGCCGCGAGTTCGTTGTGGGGCGCCTGCGGGCCGGCGTCGATCAGCTCTGCCTGGATCAGGATGGCGTCGGAATAGACGTCTCCACCCGCATAGGCCGCTTCGCCGAGCGAGTCGTAGTCGTGAATCGTGGCGACATTGACCAGCGCATTCTCGCCGGTGCTCAGGTGCCACTCCCCTCCGGGAGCGGAGTCCAGGACCTGGCGCTGGTGCACCGCAACGTAATCGGCATCGGCGACGATGTTCGTCTGCTCGACATAGCGAATGTCGTAGATGTTTCCGGAGACAAACAGGGTCCGCACCACCTGAAGGCCTTCGAATTCGTGGTCCGAAGACAGCCCCGCCGGCATTCGCTCGCCGCCCGAGGCAAGCATTCCGGCGGCCTCGCCGTAGTGGTGCGGCACGCCGGGTTGCCACTCCTGCGCGCCATAGTTGACGATGGACGACTCATTCCACAACAGGTTGCCGCCGGTCCTCACTTCCCCCGTAAGCGCGGCAGATCCCGCGAGCGGCACGAGAGTGTCGTCGTCGTAAAGAACGTTGGTCTGGACGACGATATTGGTATCGTACAGATTGCCGCCGATGAGGATGAGGTCATAGTTGAGACCCAGTGCGAGCAACGCCGCGCTATCGCCGCTGACATTGCCGCCTGCCACGATGGTCGTGATGGAGCCGTTGCCGCCCAGAACCGCCACGTCGCTGTCGGAGACGTAGGTGTACTGCCGAACCCAATCCAAGAAGACGACGTCGCCATCGACGATGCTGATCTGCCATGTGAGGGGCAGGATGCCGGGGTTCAAGGCCGCCGCCTGTGCTCCGGCGTCCATCGCGGCGTGCCCGAACGAGGCAAGGTTGATCGCAACCGTTGCCGCCTCGTCCCTCGCGAGACCGGTGCCATCGAGGTCCATGTCGGACCGGATATTGGTCTGCACGATAGCATCGAGCTGATGCACGTCGCCCATGACGGCGATCACCGTACCGGTTAGCCCAGCATTGAAAATCTGCACCTCATTGCCCGAGAAGTTGCCGCCCGCCTCGAGGGTCATCGAGGCTTCGAGGGAGACGGCGCTGATCACCTGGGGGTCGGTATCGCCCGATGCCGGCGCGTCCGGTGCCATGGGCAGGTGCGTTGCCGGCAGCGCATCGGTCAGCACCGGCGCCGCCTCGGCCATGGCCCCGTTCACAAACGTGCCTGTTGCAGCTTGACCTGTGGCCACGACATGCGCTGAGCCGGCGAGCGCCGCCGCGGTCGTGGCGGCTTCCGCCTGCAGCACGAGGCCCACCATCGCCGCGGAGGAGCCGACCGGGCTGAGGCTCACGAAGGAATCGCCAATGGCCGCGCCGTCGGCGACAAGGCCCTCGAACTTCTCGGTGGCGCCGAAATGGTAGTCGACCTGCAGCGGGCGGGCCGTCAGGGCCACCACGTCGTTGTCGTCGAGGCCGATGCGCTGGTCGAGGACGACGGCGACCGAGCCTGGGTCAGGACCATGCAAGACCGGCAGCGTCCAGGCGAGCCCGTGGGGCAACTCGTGGAAGGGTGCCAATGGCGATGGAGCGGAATGCGGAATCTCGAGCGCGGGCGGCGCCGGTACCTTGATCGGAAGGGTAGGGGTGGGAGAGTGACCGCGGATCGTCCAAGCCGGTCCCTCGTAGAAAAATCCGGCGGCGGCGCTCTCCAGCTCGAACGGATGCGCGAAGAGGGGGGCCGGGCCGATTTGCTCGTCCCCGGCGGCGTCCTCCTCAGGTGCAGTCCGGAATCTCTCATACTCGTCTCTGACGCGCATCTGCGCGACCTTCACGTCGAAATAGCCGATGAAGTGGGCGATGATTTCGGAGAGCCTGTCGTTCTGGGAGATCACGAGCGTACTCCGGGGGTGGGACAGTTGGGCCTGCGTGTGCACGCAGGCCCAGTTCGTTCGATTTGGAGGTCAGGTCGTCAGGCGTCGTCGCCGGCGGTGGTGGTGTCGTAGTCGCCGCCGACCACGCTGCTTTCGAGGTTGTTCTGGGTGAGGTTGGCACCCATCACCAGTTCGAGATTGAAGGCGCTAGCCGAGATGTTGGCCGAGCTGTCGGCGATCTGCGAGCTCGAGAGTGCCTGCTCGCTGGTGCCGTCCCATTCGGCCCCGGTGAACGAACTGTCCGCCGCATCCGCCTTCAGGAACACATTGCCGGTGTTCTCCTGGTAGATATTGGTCGCCACATCCTGGTCCAGGATGTCGGCGACCTGGCTGACGGCAAATCCGGCGTCGGCGCCGCCGCCGGCAAAAGCCCCGTTGAACATGTCGTCGAAGTTGACGTCGTCACCCGGGCTGAACTCGAGCCGGCCGGACTCGTTGACGAGCATCGTGTCGATCTTGGACAGCCCGACGTCGATGTCGGCAAAGTCGTCGTCGCTCGTGGCGAAGTCAAGATCCGCGTCGACCGCGATGTCGTCACCCGTGCTGTGATCGTCGTTGAACGAATCCGTGATGGCGACGTCTGTCTGGTTCTGCGAGTTCGACTTGAAAGAATCCGTGATGTCGGTGTCGACCGTGGTGGTCGTCGTGTCGTTATCGCTGATGGTCTTGGTGTCGTTGTCGTTGAACGTCTTGTTGAACGAGTCGGCGATCGAGCTGGTGTTGTTGGAGTCGATCACCTTGGTATCGTTGTCGCTGTAGCTCTTGGTCTCGGACTTGTTGAACGAGTCAGCGACCGAGGTCGTGGTGGTGCTGTCCACATCGACCGTCTTGGTGTTGTTGGACGCGACGTTTTTGGTGTCGTTGTCGTTGACGGTCTTGTTGAAGGAGTCCGCGAGCGCCACGTCGAGGGAGTTGGTCGTGGTGCGCGTGTCGTTGTCGTTGTAGCTCTTGTTGAACGAGTCCGAGGTCGTGGTGTCGACATCCACGGTCTTGGTGTCGTTATCGTTGATCGTCTTGGTGTCGTTGTCGCTGACGTTCACCGTCTTCGTGTCGTTGTCGTTGATGGTCTTGGTGTCATTGTCGTTGAACGTCTTGTTGAACGAGTCGGCAACGCCAACCGTGGTGGTGTTGGTGCTGTCCAGGTCCACGGTCTTGGAGTTGTTGGAGTCGACCACCTTGGTGTCGATGTCCTGGTAGGACTTGTTCTCGGTCTTGTTGAACGAATCCGCGACGCCGACAGTCGTGGTGTTGTCCAGGTCCACCGTCTTGGTATCGTCGTCGCTGACGTTCACCGTTTTCGTATCGTTGTCGTTGATGGTCTTGGTATCGTCGTCGCTATACGACTTGTTGAATGAATCGGTGGCCGTATTGGTGTCGTTGTCGGCCACGGAAGCGGTGTCATTGTCCGCGTACGTGGCAGTGACGTTGCTCGAATCGTCAACGTCGATGTAGTTCTTTTCGGTGCTCATTACGGTTCTCCTCGAAAACCGGAGCGCGCACCGCCGTGACCCCGTTCATCTGAAATGGAGCCTTGGGCCTGTTGCGGTCCGGTCGAGCAAGCCGATGTCGCTGTGGTCTCCCGGTGCGAACGGCCTGCGGTAGCGCCGGACTTCCATGCCGCCCGGCCTTGGCAGCGCCGATAATTCAGCATCGGGCGGGGGATGGAAAATAGCTTAGTCGAGCTAGTCTTGCCGCGAGGACGCGCAGCTCGAGGGCGACCGGAGCTTGCCTGTCTGCAATGCCCGCCACTGGCGGCGATGTCGGCGCTGCCGATCGGCGCCATGATCGCAGGGCACATCGTGAACCGCGATGCTGCCTGGCCCGCGGCGCAGCCAAAGCGCGGATGGGGCGCGTCAATCGATGCCGGCGCGATCCAGCTCCGCCTGCGGTGACCGGGCCGCGGCGACCGCCGGCGGGTAGGCGCCGTTGCGGTAGATGGCGGCAGCCTCGGTGCGGTTGTGGGCGCCCAGCTTGGTGATGATGTTGTGCAGATGAATCTTCACCGTGTGGCCGGAGAGGCGCAACTCGTTGGCAATGGATTTGTTCTGCCGTCCCAGTTGCACGAGTTCGAGCACCTGCAATTCGCGCTTGGTCAAAATGCTGAGCTTGCCGTCGAGGCCCGGCACCGCGGGCGGCTCGGGTTCGGACAACGTCGCCTGAGGTGTCTTGGGCAGCATTGCCCCGATCAGGGTCCTGGGGAAGTATTCGATCCCCTGCAGCAACAGGCCCAGAATTGCTAGGACAATCTGCTGGCGGGCGTGAAGTGGCAGCACGCTCCTTACCAGGGACGAGCGCAGCAGGCGCGTGGCCAGCTCGGCCTCGACGAGTGTGCCGTCATCGAGCGCCGCGGTCATTGCCATGGGATGATAGCGGAACAGATCCGAGGCGCTGCGCTCGGCGTCAGCCACGAAATCGGGGTGGACGAGAAGCAGCGTCACGGTGTCCGGAAAGATCCGCACCGCCTCATCGATGTGCCCCACCTCCTCGACGACCGTCCAGGGAAAGACGTCTTCGGCGGCTTGCTTCAGGGTCTCCGGCACCGTGCCTGGTGGTGCGATGAAGACCATTGTACGGGCCCGTTCTTGCCCCCGGCGCCCGATCGGCAGCGACCGCGCGGAATGCGTTACAACGTAATTCATGTCCCCCTCCCAGACGCATTTCGTCGCGAGACTAGGAGAAATGATCGTAATGCTTCAATTATTCTAAAGAGGAGTTATGGTTAGCGCATTATTACTAGAAGAATAGTCCGACGACATGGGGGCAGTTCATTCGATCTAGTACTGTCAGGTGTGGCCCGCCGAATTTGTCTATACTAGGCACTCCATTGGTAGGGGGTGGCCGAGAAATGCCGTCGGGCTGGCTGACAATCCGTAGGCACCCGATTGGAAGACGACCACCAGATCTCCTACTTTCGGACTGGGCAAAGCGACGTTCTCCCCGAGCACATCGAGGGGCGTGCAGAGGCATCCGACGACGGTGACCGTCTCCACCGCATTAGCCTCCATGCGGTTGCCGAGGGCCAGCGGATAGTTGCGTCGGATCGCCTGCCCCAAATTTCCCGACGCGGCGAGTTGGTGATGCATCCCGCCATCGGTGACGACATAGGTCCGCCCGCGCGAAACCTTCCTTTCGATCACCCGGCTGACATAAATGCCCGCCTCGCCAACAATATAGCGGCCGAGCTCGATGGTGATCCGAGCCTGAGGCAACGCCGGGGCGGCCAGCGTGTCGATCGCATGGGCGAGGGTGTCGCCGACCCGGGCGAGGTCGAGTGGCGTGTCGCGCTCGAAATAGGGAATGCCGAATCCGCCGCCCAGATTGAGGTAGCGGATGGGCGCCGGGCAATGACCGGCGAGCGTGATGACCAGTTCGAGCGAGCGGCGCTGCGCCTCGGCAATCGTGGCGGCGTCGAGGTTCTGCGATCCGGCAAAGATGTGAAAGCCGATGAATTCGAGGCCTGTCGCGGTCAGTCCTCGCAGCAGGTGGGGAACAGCCTCGGCGTCCACGCCGAACTGCTGTGGTCCACCGCCCATGCGCATGCCGGACCCCCTGACGACGAAGTCGGGATTGATCCTGATGGCGACGCGCGGGCGTATGCCGAGGCGCTCTCCAACTGCGGCGACGCGGTGCGCCTCGGCCTCGGACTCGAGTTCGATCGTCACTCCCGCGGCGACGGCGCAGGCGAGCTCGCGGTCGGTCTTGCCCGGCCCGGCGAAGCTGACCTGGCGCGGGTCCGTTCCGGCATCGAGTGCGCGGTGAAGTTCCTGCGCCGAGGCGACGTCGAAGCCGTCGACCAGGCCCGACAGGAGGCAGACAATGGCCGGCATGGGGTTCGCCTTCATGGCATAGGCCAGGTTTACCCCCTTGGGCAGCAGGTTGCGCAGCCGACCGACCCTTGCTTCGATCAGTCTGCGATCATAGGCGAAGAATGGTGTCGAGCCGACGCGCTCGGCGAGGCGCTCGAGCGGCAATCCGCCGACGAGGAGCTGGCCGCCGGAAACCGCGAATTTGTCGATTGCCGGGTGAAGGCTCATGCCAGCTCCTGGCGCAGCAGCACGCGGTCGAACTTGCCATTTGGCGACCGCGGAATGGAAGAGCGTTCTATGACCTGCGTCGGCACCATATAGAGCGGCAGGCGTTGCTTCAGCGCCGCCACGAGCGCGGCGGTGTCGAGGCAGGATGCCCCCGCGGGGCTCGCGAACAGAACGACCTGCTGGCCCAGCCGCTCATCGTCGATACCCACTGCCACGGCATCCCGGACCATGCGGGTTTCGAACGCCGCTTCCTCGATCTCGGTCGGGCTGACGCGGTAACCCGATGTCTTGATCATCTCGTCGCGACGGCCGACGTAATAAAGGAATCCGTCCTCGTCGCGGGTGACTATGTCGCCGGAAAAGACCGCGAGTTCGGGGGCGCGCCAGGGCTGGTTGCGGCTGGGCACCGGGCGGAAGCGTTCGGCCGTGCGCTCGGCATCGTTCCAGTAGCCCTGCGCGACCAACGCTCCGCGATGCACGAGCTCGCCTTCCTCGCCGGGCTCGCATGGCGATCCATCGGGGCGCACGACCAGGATCTCGGTGTTGGGTATCGCCTTGCCGATGGAGCCGGGACGGCGATCGATCTCGGCGGGATCGAGGAAGGTCGAGCGGAAGGCTTCGGTGAGACCGTACATCAGGAAGGGTTGCGCGGCGGGAAACTGCGTGCGCAGGCGCTCGAGCAGCGGCTTGGGCATGCGGCCGCCGGTGTTGGCGAAGTAGCGCAGGCCTTGGCGCGCCGCTGCCGGCCACTCGAGGTCCGCGATCTGAATCCACAGCGGCGGCACCGCGGTGATGCCGGTCACGCCGTGCCGCGCACAGAGCCTGGGCACATCCTGGGGCACCAGGTAATTCAGCAACACAACATGGGCGCCTACCATGAAACCGGTCGTGACCTGGCTCAGCCCGGCGTCGAAGCTGAGCGGCAATGCCGCGAGGATCACGTCGTCGGGGCAGTTGCCAAGATAGCAACTGACGCTCTCGGCACCGGCCAGCAGGTTGCGGTGGCTGAGCGCCACGCCCTTCGGCTTACCGGTGCTCCCTGAGGTGTAGAGGATGGCCGCGAGGTCCTGGTCGAGTGGCCCGCTGGAAGGCCCGGCATTGGCCGGCGGCATGCTTCCCCAGCGGAGAATTTCGAGACCGGCAGGGGCAGGGACCGTCGAGGCGTCGCCGACAAGGATGATCTGGCGCAGGTCGGGGGCATCGGCTAGGGACGGCGCCAGCAGCGCCAGGCGCTCGGCGCTGGTCACGAGCACTCTTGCTCCGCAATCCGCAAGGATGTGGACGACCTGCACTGGCTTCAGCAGCGGATTGATCGGCACCAAAATGCCGTCGGCGGCCGAAATCGCAAACAGCGCCGCGACGGTTTCAATGCGCTTGTCGAGATAGACCGCAACGCGATCCTGCGGTTCGACTTGGCCCGCACGAAGCAGCGCTTCGGCCGCCAGCATTTCATTCCACAGCGCGGCATAGGACAGCGACTGGGCACCCCAGGTCAGCGCCGTATTGGCTCCGTGGGCTCGGGCGGCGTCGCGCAGCAGATGGTGAAAGGCAGTCTTCATGGACGTTCCCCAGCCGTCGTCACCACGCCACGCAGGTCAGCTCGCTGTAGAGGTAGTCGATGGCCTCGGGCGACAGGCGATCGCTCCGGAACATCTTGGGCCGGTGCGAACGAAGCAGCAGCGACAGCCGGGGCCGATGGTGCACGAGCCGCAACTCGACGAGGGTGAAGACGATCCCGTGACGCACCAGCAGATGGCGGAACACCTGGCCCCATCCGGCGCGGAACACATCGGCGTCGCTCACATGCAGGATCGTCGCAAACAGCGGCAGGTCCTTTCGCCGGTCGCGGCGGTAGACGATGTGGCAATGCCGCGCCCCATCGACGAGCAGCAGATGCTGCGCTGCCCATGCGCCGGCATGATCGAGATAGATACTGAGGTCGCGACCCTGGAGCAGGCGTGCGATCGTGTCACGATCCTCGATCAGCCGCAGCTTCCCGAGCGCCAGCAGCGAGGCCGCATTGGGAACCAGCGCCGTCGCCGTGTCGAGCTGCCGAAAGCCAAGGCGAAGATTGAGCGCGCGCACATTGCCGCTGGGTGACAGGTCGGTGAAGCTGTAGCCGGGCTGGGAGAGGATGGCGCGGAGAAGGCGCAGGCTGTGCGCGCGATGCGCCGGGAGCACGCAGAGTGCCGCGACGTTGCAGATGCAAACCGGGCCGGCGCCGGTGTCCCGTTTCGAGTAGAAGGCGAGCTGCACTCCAACCACCTGCTCGGTCTCGAGCAGCATGTAGCCGTGATTGGGGGCCTCCACCTGCCATGTCGGTACGATGGAATTGGCCCATTGTTCCGGGCTGATCCGGTGATTCAGGTGGTCATGGAGGAACTGGCCGATGCGGGTCGCATCGGCGCGCAGGATCGGTCTGAGCAGGACACCGCCGGCTCCCGCACCCAGGCTGCCATCGCCCCTGAACATGCCATCCTCCGCCCGCACTATGCAGCAGTGGTGGCGACAGTCGGGGCCATGACATCCATTCGCTGCTCGACATAGTCGACGAGCGATCCCACCGACGCGAACAGATCGCTGCCGAAGTCGTCGTCCGCAATGGTGATGCCGAAGGTCTGCTCGATGGCCATGGCGAGCTGCACGACGGCCAGCGAATCCAGTTCGGGTAGATACCCGAGGAGCGGTGTCGCTGCGGTGAGCTGCGCACTGCGCTCGCCGAGACCGAGCGTCTTGTCCAGCACATGCTTCATCTCATCAAGAACCGGGGTCGGCACGTGCATCTCCCATGGGTGATGTGCCGCCGGTGTGGCGACGAACCGGCAGGATTGTCCGATCGCTTGCCCCGCTCCATCGCCCAAACCGGCTAGACCATCAGGGCTAACAACAAAGCCGGACGCCTCGCCTAAGGTCCTCCACCGGTTGCAGTTTGGCCGAAGGGGCCGCAGCGCGACTTCGTGCATGGGAAGCACCCGATGATTACCGACGCAGTCTTGGGTAAGGACGTGGTGCTGCATCATCCCGAGCTCATCAACCTGTATGATTGCACCATCGGCGCCGAGACGCGCATCGGCCCGTTCGTCGAGATCCAGCGCGGCGTCACCATCGGGTCGCGCTGCAAGATTTCGAGCCACTGCTTCATCTGCGAGGGGGTGACCATCGAGGACGGTGTGTTCGTCGGCCATGGCGTGATGTTCACCAATGATCGGCACCCCCAGGCCCTCGACGCGGGCGGCGAACTGGCATCGGCGGAAAGCTGGACGCTGGAGCCGACACGTGTCCGGCGCGGCGCTTCGATCGGCAGCAACGCCACCATCCTGCCCGGCCTCACCATCGGGGAGGGGGCGATGATCGGAGCCGGAGCGGTGGTGACCCGCGACGTGCCGCCCGACACCATCGTAGCCGGCGTGCCCGCGCGCCGCATCGGCTCGACGCGGGCAGACCTCAGGCTCGTCGCGATTCCGGGAGACGCGTCATGATCGGTATCGGCGTCGTTGGCTATGGCTATTGGGGACCCAACCTGGTCCGCAATCTGTGCGACATTCGCGATGCAAGGCTGCGCTGGGTGTGCGATCTGCAGACCGAGCGTCTCGCCGGCGTCAAGAACCGCTATCCCTCGGTCGAGATCACCGAAGACTATCAGCACCTTCTCGACGATCCGCAGGTCGATGCCATTGCCGTGGCGACGCCGGTCGCGACGCACTTTGCGCTGGCGATGCGGGCGCTCAGGTCCGGCAAGCACGTCTTTGTCGAAAAGCCCATCGCCGACAATACGGCAGACGCCGAGCGGCTGGTCGAGGAGGCGGAGCGGCGCGGCCTGGTCCTCGCCGTCGATCACACCTTCATCCACACCGGTGCGGTGCGCAAGATGGGCGAGCTGATCCGCGAGCAGCTCGGCCAGCTCTATTATTACGACTCGGTGCGCATCAATCTGGGCCTGTTCCAGCATGACGTGAACGTCATCTGGGACCTCGCCGTCCACGACATCGCCATCATGGACTATCTGTTGCCGCAGCGGCCGGTCGCGGTCAGCGCGTTCGGCATGGGGCATGTCCCCGACGAGCCCGAAAACATCGCCTATCTCACGCTGCATTTCCCCGATCGGCTGATCGCACATGTGCATGTCAACTGGCTGGCGCCCGTCAAGGTGCGCCGGACCCTCGTCGGCGGCAGCGAGAAGATGATCGTCTATGACGATCTCGAACCGAGCGAAAAGATCAAGCTCTATGACCGCGGCATCACGCTCTCCGGCCCTGCCTCGCGGCATGGCGAGAAGCTGCGCCAGATGCTGGTCGGCTATCGCACGGGCGACATGATGGCGCCGCGGCTCGATACCACCGAGGCCCTGTCGCGTGAGCTCGGCGAATTCGTCGCCTGCATCGGCAACGGCACGGCGCCGCTGGCCGACGGCCGGGCCGGGTTGCGCGTCGTGCGCGTGCTCGAAGCGGCCACCCGCTCGCTCGCGCGGCGCGGCGAAATCATCGAACTGCAGCCCGAAAGAGTGGCCGCATGATCCCGATGCTTGATCTTGTCGCGCAGTATCGTCAGGTCGGCGACGATCTCGAATCCGCCGTCATCGATGTCCTGCGATCCGGCCAGTATGTGCTGGGCGCAGGGGTCGCCAGCTTCGAGCGCGATTTCGCTGCCTATTGCGGTGCCCGGCATGGCGTTGCGGTCAATACGGGGACGAGCGCCCTGCACCTCGCGCTGCTGGCGGCCGGCGTCGGTCGTGGCGACGAGGTAATCACCACGCCCTTCACCTTCGTCGCCACGGTGGCGGCGATCCTCTATGCCGGCGCGCGTCCGGTGCTGGTGGATATCGACCCCGAGACGATGACGCTCGATCCCGCGCTCGTCGAAGCCGCGATCTCGCCCGCCACCAAGGCCATCATGCCGGTCCACCTCTACGGACAGATGGCCGACATGGACCCCCTCCTCATGCTGGCCGACCGGCACGGCCTTGCCATCATCGAGGATGCGTGCCAGGCGCATGGCGCCGAGTATCATGGCCGCCGCGCCGGCGGCCTGGGCTTGGCCGGCTGCTTCAGCTTTTATCCAGGCAAGAATCTCGGCGCGTGCGGCGAGGGCGGCATCCTCGTCACCAACAGCGAAGAGCTGGCCGCGACCGCGCGGAACCTGCGCGACTGGGGGCAGCGCGAGCGCTACCACCACACCGCCAAGGGCTTCAACTACCGCATGGATGCGATCCAGGGCGCCGTGCTCGGCGTCAAGCTCAAGCATCTCGAGGGCTGGACCGAGCGCCGGCGCGCGCACGCGGCGCGCTACAATTTCCTCTTGGGGGGCCTCAACTCCATCCGCCTGCCGGCGCAGGCGTTGGGGCGGCGGCACGTCTATCACATCTACGCCGTCCGGACCCGCGACCGGACGCGCATGCGCGATGCGCTGGCGGCGGAGGGTATCCAGACAGGCCTTCACTATCCGATTCCGGTTCACCTGCAGCACGCCTATGCCGATCTCGGCTATCGCCGGGGCAGCTTTCCGGTCGCCGAACAAGCGGCCGAGGAGAGCCTGTCGCTGCCGATGTATCCGGAACTGTCGCCGGAGCATGTCGAGGCCGTGGCCGACGGTGTCGCCAGAGCCCTCAATGGGGGCGTTCGTGTCCATTGAAGCGGCAGGCGCGATCCGACGGGTTGCGGCGGTGCATGGCAAGCAAATTGCGAGCACGCCCGACTATGAGACCGGACTGATCGAAGCCCTGCGCGGGGCCTACCCGCCGCCGGCGCTGGTCGAACTCTATGGCCGCTTCGCCCATGGCGACGGTATGGTCGATGCGTTGATGCGCCGCTCGATCCTTGCCGCCCTCGCGCGGCAGAGCGGTGCCGGCCTCCGGGTCGATAGCGGCGTCGTCTTCAGGCACGCCGAAACCTTCGAGATCGGCGAAGGCGTGTTCATCGGCGCGCAGGCGAATATCCAGGGTCGCTTCGACGGGCGCTGCCGTATCGGGCGCGGCAGCTGGATCGGGCCGCAGGCCTTTCTCGATGCGCGGGACCTGGTCATGGGCGAGCATGTCGGCTGGGGGCCGGGCGCCAAGGTGCTCGGCTCCGTCCATGTCGGGCTGCCGCTCGACCGCCCCATTGTCGCAACGGAGCTGGAAATCCGGCCGGTGCGGATCGAAGACTGGGCCGATATCGGCACGGATGCGGTGGTGCTTCCGGGCGTCACCATCGGCAAGGGCGCCATCGTTGGCGCCGGCGCGGTCGTGACGCGCGATGTCGAGCCATTCGCGATCGTCGCCGGTGTGCCGGCGCGGTTCGTCCGCTGGCGCAGCGGCGAGGACAGCCCCTCAAGCCTGGCCGAGGAGACGGAGCATGCGTGACAAGCGCATTCTGATCACAGGCGGCGCCGGTCTCGTCGGCTCCCACATCGCCGACCTGCTGGCTGAAGCGGGCGCGCACGAGATCGTCGTCCTCGACAATTTCGTGCGTGGTCGCATCGAGAACCTGGCGACCGCCATTTCCGGCGGCCGGGTCACGGTGATCCGGGGCGACATCCGCGACATGACGCTCCTCAAGGAAGCGATGCGGGGCATCCATATCGTCTTCCACCAGGCCGCGATCCGCATCACCCAATGCGCCGAAGATCCGCGCCTGGCGCTGGATGTCATGGCGACGGGCACGTTCAATGTCATCGAGGCCGCGCTCGGCGCTGGCGTGAAGAAGTTCGTCGCTGCATCTTCGGCCTCGGTGCTGGGCATGGCCGACACTTTTCCCACGCCCGAGACCCACCATCCCTACAACAATCGCACCATCTATGGTGCGGCCAAGGCATTCAACGAAGGCCTGCTGCGCAGCTTCGCGGAAATGCAGGGACTCGACTATGTCGCGCTGCGCTATTTCAATGTCTATGGCCCGCGCATGGATGTCTTCGGTGCCTACACCGAGGTGCTGATCCGCTGGATGGAACGTCTCGCCGCGGGGCAGCCGCCCCTCATCTTCGGCGATGGCCTCCAGACCATGGATTTCATCCATGTGCGCGACGTCGCCCGCGCCAATCTGCTGGCCGCGCGGTCGACGGTCAGCGACGAGGTCTTCAATGTCGCCTCCGGCACCGAAACGAGTCTCGCCGATCTCGCCCGGACGCTGGCGCGCGCAATGGACGTCGAGATCGCTCCCGAGTTCGCGCCGCAGCGCAAGGTCAACCCCGTACCGCGCCGGCTTGCCGACACGACGCGCGCGAAGTCCCTGCTGGGCTTTACCGCGCAGGTTTCGCTTGACGACGGTTTGCGCGAGCTCGTCGCCTGGTGGCGCCGCCAGCAGGCGGAGAAAGGCGTGAGCGCATGAGTTCCCATCCCATTCCCATTGCGCTGCCGGTGCTCGGCGATGCCGAGGCCGAGGCGGCGGCCCGGGTCATCCGTTCCGGCTGGGTCACCCAGGGGCCCGAAGTCGCCCGCTTCGAAGAGGAATTCGCCAGCCATGTCGGCGCGCCCTATGCCTGCGCCGTCGCCAACTGCACCACGGCGCTTCACCTCGCGCTGCTGGCCGTCGGTGTCTCCACTGGCGACGAGGTGATCACCGTCAGCCACAGCTTCATCGCGACGGCCAACGCGATCCGCCATTGCGGTGCCACGCCGGTCTTCGTCGACATCGAACCCAATGGCTTCAACATCGACCCGCTGCTGGTCGAGGGTGCCATCGGCCCGCGAACACGCGCCATTGTGTGCGTGCATCAGCTCGGCATGCCCTGCGACGTGGCCTCGATTGTCGAGATCGCGCGGCGGCGCTGCGTGGCGCTGATCGAGGACGCGGCCTGTGCCGCCGGCAGCGAGATTCTCTGGCAGGGCCACTTCCAGGGCGTTGGCGCGCCGATCGGCGACGTGGCGTGCTTCTCGTTTCACCCGCGCAAGGTCATCACCACGGGCGATGGCGGCATGCTGACCACCGCCAGCGCCGAGTACGACCAGAAGTTCCGGCTCTGGCGGCAACACGGCATGAGCCTTTCCGACCGGGAACGGCATGGCGCCAGCACCGTCATGTTCGAGAGTTATCTCTCCGTGGGCTACAACTATCGCATGACCGACATCCAGGCCGCGGTCGGCCGCGAGCAATTGCGGCGGCTCGACGATCTTGTCGCGGCCCGCCGCAGGATTGCCGAGCTCTATCGCGAGCACCTGGGCGGTATAACGGAGCTTGCTCTGCCGGTGGAGCCGTCCTGGGCACGCAGCAACTGGCAGAGCTTCTGTGTGATGCTGCCCGACCATTTCGAGCAGCGCCAGGTGATGCAATACCTGCTCGATCGCGGCATCGCCACGCGCCGCGGCGTCATGAACGCGCATCGCGAGCCGGCCTATGCGGCGCCGGGGACGGCGCGGCTGGGCAGCTTCCTCCATTGCTCGGAATATGCGCAGGACCACGGCATCATGCTGCCGATCTCGGCTCAGATGGACGTCGAGGACGTCGTCCGCATTGCCGAAGCGCTGAGCGGCGCCATGGCCTCGGTGAGGCTCGCTGAGCCCGCTTGACGCGGGACGGCTTGCACCGAGCCGGTCGCTTTGCCGAGCAGCATGTCGGCGTGCCGCAAGGCAAGTTGCAGAATCGTGAAGGTCGGGTTCGCACTGCCAGAGCTCGGGAAGACTGCGGCGCTGGCGACGCTGAGATTGGAGATGGCGTGGCAGACGAGATCGGGGCCGACCACCGACGTGGCCGGATTGGTCCCCATGCGCGCGCTGCCGGACGGATGCGCGTACGCATCGCCCCGGTCGACATAGCGCCCGAGCCCATGCTCCTCCCCGGCCAGCCAGGTGAGCGGGCATTTGTCATCGAGATCGATGCGGCGCCAGTAGCTGCGCAATCGGCGCGCGGTGGTCTGGAACGTTCTTTCATCCTCCGCCCGCGGCATCCAGTGGAGCTCGGCCTTGGGCATGCCCAGCGCGTCGCGTTCGGATGCAAGCCGGATGTGGTTGTCCCATTGCGGAAGCTGTTCGATGGCAATCTGTACGCCGAGACGGACGTTCTCGGGCATGAAGACCTGGCCCTTGGTGTAGAGCCACCAGGCCGATCGCAACATCAGCGGGATCTCGCCGAGAAGCGCGGTGAAATCCCGCGCCCGCAAATGGCCGCTCTGCAGCCCCCGCACCACCGATTTGACAAGGTGGAGACTGCTCTGGGACAGATCCATCGCCGCATAGGCGAATGCGCTGGTCCCGCCATCCTGCTCCTGCGCCCCGGTGGTCAGGTCGAGGTGGAGGCTGCGGCGCGTGCCGTCGAGATAGTGATAGGCGAATAGCCGGTTGCTCAGCGCCTGGTGCTCGCGCGAGATCGTCGCCACCTCGCACTTGATATGATCCTGGAAGTAGTGGCCGAGGGTGGGGGTCGAGGCGAAGGCGCGCCGGTTCGATTGCGCATCGAGCCAGAGGAGAAGCCGCGTGCTCTCGATGGTGCCGGCGGCGATGACGAAGCGCTCCGCGCGCACCCGGATCGTCTTGCCCGAAAGGTCACGCGCCTCCACCTCACCTAGTCGGCCCTTTTCCGTATCGAGGCGGAAATCGGTGACCGTCGCGCCCAGCCATATCTCGATCCCGTCCTGGGCTTCGAGTTCCGCGCGCCACACGGTCGCGAGGTTGCAGCGCCGGAAGTTGATCCATTTCGCGAGACGCCCCGTGAACTCCGCGTCATCGACGGGAAAGGCATTGTCGAGATGCACCCGCCGGATCGCATCAGCGCCGAACGCATCGTGCGGGAGGCCGAACACATCCTCCACCTCGTCGGCGTAGGCCGCCAGTTCGGCGTGGGGAAACGGCCAACCCTCGAGCCCGAGATAGGGACGCGGCCGGATGTCGTGCTCGTCGATCGGAACCACGCGACCACCCCAGCGCGACGACGAGCCGCCGAGGCCGCGATAGCGGCCATCGAGCGCGCGCCGGTAGCGGCCATGGATGTCGACGATCTCGTTGAGCGCATGGCTGCGTTCGTCGAACCCGTCCCGTCCGCTCTCGAGCACGGTGACGCGGCGGCCGGCTCGGGCCAGGCGTCGGGCCAGGAACAGTCCTGCCATTCCGGCGCCAATGACGCAGAATTCCGTGTCGCGGCGCGTTGTCTGTTCGGACGATGCTTGCAGGTCGCGAATGGCCATCGCCGCTCCTCGCTTTTGCAGGTGCATCAGCCGACGCGAAGCGCACCAGCGAGAGCCGAAAGCATCGGGCCGGGTTCTCGGCTAAATGCGTCGCGCGGGAAATAAATCGAACGACCTATGGCTCGCGCAATGGCCTACTTTACGATGAGCCCGAACGCAGCAAGGTGGCCCAAGCCGCCGGGGAGACTGCCATGGCGACTTCACGGCACGTGCTGATCCTTGTCGAAAATCTCCCCGTGCCATTCGACCGGCGCGTCTGGCAGGAGGCGCTCGCGCTGCGTCAGGCGGGCCACGATGTCTCCGTGATCTGCCCCAAGGGCAGGGGCTACACTGCAGGCTACGAGATCCACGACGGCGTCCACGTCTATCGGCACGATCTGATCGAGGCCAAATCGGCGCGCGGCTATCCGGCGGAATATTTCTCCGCGCTGTTCCACCAGCTGCGGCTGTCGCTGAAGGTGCGCCGCCGGCGGCGGATCGACGTGATCCAGGCATGCAATCCGCCCGACCTGATGTTTCTTGTCGCGCTGTTCCACCGTGTGCTGTTCGGTACGCGCTTTCTGTTCGATCATCACGATCTCAGCCCCGAGCTCTATCTGAGCCGCTTCGGTCGGCGCGATCTGCTGTTTTCCATGCTGGGGCTGCTCGAGCGGCAGACCTTCCGGCTGGCGGATGCGAGTGTTGCGACCAACGAGACCTTCCGCGACATCGCGCTCGAGCGCGGTCACATGCCGCCCGGCCGCGTCTTCATCGTCAAGAGCTATCCCGACCCGGCCAAGACGCGCCGGCTCGCGCCCGAACCCTCGCTGCGCCGGTCCGGCAGCTGTCTCGTCGGCTATGTCGGCGTCATGGGGCAGCAGGACGGCGTCGAGACGCTGATCCGCGCCATGGATCACGTCGTCTATGGCCGCGGTCGCACCGATATCCGCGCCATCCTGATCGGTGATGGTCCCGAATATGACCGCCTGCGGGCGCTGGCGGACACGCTGCGCCTCGGCGGCGCGGTGCGGTTCACCGGCTACCTGACCGGCCCGGCGCTGATGAGCCATCTGTCGGCGGTGGATATCGGCGTCATCCCCGACCCACCCAATGGCTGCAACGAAAAGTTGTCGATGAACAAGGTGTTCGAGTACATGATGCTGGGCATCCCCTTCGTGCAGTTCGACCTTGAGCAGGCGCGCCGCGAAGCGGGCGGAGCGGCACTCGTCGCTGCCGGTCACAGCGCCTCGGCGCTCGCCGACAGCATCATCGCGCTCGCGGACGACAAGGCGAGGCGCGAGCAGATGGCGGAGACGGCCCGCGGCATCGCGGCCCGCGAATTCGTGTGGTCCACCGAATCCGCCCGCTACCTGGCGGCATTCGAGAGCATCTTTGCGGGCCGCGAGGTGCGCACATGATCAGCATCATCATTCCGCATCTCAATCAGCCCGAAGCGCTCGATCGCGGGCTCACGGCCCTCGTCAACCAGACGGGCTACGCCTCGCCCTATGAAATCATCGTCGTCGACAACGGGTCGCGGCAGTTGCCGAGCGATATCTGCGCGCGCCATCCCAAGGTCACGCTGCTGTCGCAGCCGGTGCCGGGCCCCGGCCCGGCCCGCAATCTGGGCGTGGCGTCCGCGCGAGGGGACATCCTTGCCTTCATCGATGCGGATTGTGTGGCCGGCCCGAACTGGCTGGCGACGATAGATCGGAATTTTACCGAGGCGCCGGATGCGACGGTGCTGGGTGGCGATGTCCGCATCCTGCACCGGGACCACCGGCATCCGACACTGCTCGAAGCCTATGAGAGCGTCTTCGCCTTCCGGATGAAGAAGTACATCGAGGAGAAGGGCTTCACCGGCGGCGGCAATCTGGCCGTACGCGCCTGGGTGTTCCGCAAGGTCGGGCCGTTCCTCGGCATCAATATCGCCGAGGACACCGAATGGGGCCAGCGCGCGAGTGCCATGGGCTACCGGGTTCGATACGAACCCAACATGATCGTCTATCATCCGGCGCGCCGCACTTTCGCCGAGCTCACCGAGAAGTGGGACCGGCACATCTCGCACGATCTGCGTGAAATCCGGAGTACGCCGCATTGGCGCCTGCGCTGGTCGCTGCGGGCGCTGGCCGTGCTGGTGTCCCCCCTGGCCGAAGTGCCGCGCATCCTGGTTTCCGACCGCCTGAAGGGGCCGCGTGCGCGCCTCCTCGCCATGATCGGTGTCACGCGCATCCGGCTCTACCGCGCGAGCGCAATGCTGGCCGCCGCGATCGGGTCGGGCTCTGCGGGCCAGGCCGCGGCGCGCTGGAACCGGTCGTGACGGCGATGGTCACGCCGGTCCCCGCTGCCGATTCAGCCCGCAAAGGGCGCGCCAAATCCACGCCGTTGGGCGTCGTGATCATCACCTACAACAGTGCCGAGGTGCTGCCAGGGTTGCTCGACTCGCTCGAGAGCGGTCTCGCCGGCGTCGGTCGGCGCAAGATCCTGGTCGTCGACAACCAGTCCGGCGACAGCTCGGTGGCGATCGCGGAGCAGCATCCCATTGGCGCCCAGGTCGTGCGCAGCCCATTCAACGGCGGCTATGCAGCCGGCATCAATCTTGGCGCCATGCTGTTGCCGTCGACCTCCGATCTGCTCGTCCTCAATCCGGACATCCGCCTGTCTCCCGGTTCGGTGGCTCACCTCGTTCGCCGCACAAGAGCCGCAAATGTCGGCATCGCCGTGCCGCTGATCCGCAACCGCGACGGGACGCTCGCGACATCGCTGCGGCGCGAGCCGACGCTCGCCAGCGCCTGGTGGAACGCACTGCTGGGACCGGCGCGGGCCGGGCGGCTGGGTCTGGGAGACATCATCGCCGACCCGGACTACTACCGGCACGGCCGAGAGGTCGCGTGGGCAACCGGGGCGGCGCTGCTTGTCACGGCGCGCGCCCGCCAGACAGTAGGCGACTGGGACGAGAGCTTCTTCCTCTACAGCGAAGAGGTCGACTACCAGCGCCGGGTCCGCGCTGCTGGTCTGGAGGTCGTCTATGTCCCCGAAGCCGAGGTGTTTCACGCCGGCGGCGACTATCAGCACAGCCCGTCGCTGAGCGCCATTCTCGCTAGCAACCAGATTCGCGACTATGCGCGCCACCACAATGGCCTGCAGGCGCTTCTCTTCCGCGGCGCCCTGGCGACGTTCGGCCTGCTGCGCGCCTGGCGCAGCAAGGCCCATCGCGCGGTGCTGCGGGTGGCCCTGTCGCCGCTGCAATTGCCGCGACATTATCTGCGCCGGGGCCGGTGATGCTCCCCGGCGCATCCCGGAGGATCGTCAACTTTCATGGCGTAGGGCGGCCGAGGCGGGACCTGGCGCCCGGCGAGGCGCCGTTCTGGATCGCCACCGATCTCTTCCGCCGCCTGCTCGATCGCATCGCCGAGCATCCCCAGCGCCACCGCCTGCGAATTACATTCGACGACAGCAATGCCTCGGACCTGGAGATTGCCCTTCCCGAGTTGCTGGCGCGGGGACTTTCGGCATCGTTCTTCGTGCTGACCGGGCGGCTGGGACAACAGGGATCGCTCGGTCCGGCCGACGTGGCCGAGCTCCGCGGCTGTGGCATGCGCATCGGCAGTCACGGTGCCGGGCACAGCGACCTCACGACCCTCGGCCCGCAGGGGCTCGCAGACGAACTGGCGCAGTCCAAGGCTGCTCTCGAGGCAATTTGCAGGGCGCCCGTCAGCGGCTTTGCCATTCCCTTCGGCCGATACAACCGGCGCGTGTTGCGGATGATCCGGCAGGCCGGGTTCGAGCGCGCCTTCAGCTCCGACGGGGGCGATGCCCTCGATGGCAGCTTCCTGCAGCCGCGGCGGTCCATTCGCGGCGACATGCAAGGGTCGGATATCGACAGGATTCTCGACGGCCGCATGCCGCCGCTACGACAGGTTCGCCGGGCCCTCGGGATGGGCTACAAGCGGATGATATGAGGCCTCGGCCGGCGTCGCTCGCGGCCGGGACCGAAACACTGCGGTTGGCCGCGGTCGCGCCGCGAGTTCTGCGAAGATCGCCTCCATGCGTGCAAGCCTGTGGCTCCACAGCGCGGTGCGCCGCACATGCTCGGAAGCGGCCTTGCCCATGGCAAGCCGTCTGGGAACATCGACAACCAGCTGGCGCAGGGCGGACTCTACATCCCTCGCAAGCGCCTCGGGCGTCGTCACCGGCAGGCGGAAACCACAACTCGACGTGACCGCCGCGCCCGGGCCGCCGCGGTCGCACACGATCACCGGCAAGCCATGGCTCATGGCCTCGAGCGTTACATTGCCCCCCGGCTCGCGGTAGCTGGGGAAGAGGAATATGTCGGCTTGCCGGTAATGGCGCGTGACGGCGTCCTTTGGTTGCCGGCCATGGAACGTCACGCGGTCGGCGAGACCGTTTTCCCGCACGAGACGCTCGCAGGCCTCCCGGTCCGGTCCCTCGCCGACGATGTCGAGCGCGAGCGGCAGATCCCGACACAGGGCGATGGCGCGGATCGCTTCGCGGACGCCTTTGGTCCGCACCAGCCTGCCGACGAACAGCGCTCTCGCCGTCGTCGCGGGTTGGCTCCGATCGGTCGGGGCGGGCACTTCGTCGATGGCCGTCTCGCTCATGATTTCCATGCGCCTGATCCGCAATCCGTCGAGCCGTCGCACCACATAAGGCGCGATGCCGAAGACGCAGTCCGCGCTTTCATAGGTTCGCCGGAGCAGGGGATCGTATTTGAGGCGCAGCCCGTCGATCCCGCGCAGGCGGACGAACCAGGGATCGGTTCCCTCCTCGGCGACAAAGGCAGGCGGCGAGCTGAGCCCGCCGCCCACGGGGCCGATGACGAGCGGGAGGCCGAGGCCGGCGGCCGGGGAGGGGTAGCGCATGGCAACCGGCACCGGCTGGAAGGCGACATCGAATGTTTCGCCGCGCCCGAGTGCCGCCCCGATCCAGCGTCTCGCGTGAAAATAGAAGGGCACGTAGCCCGGCGCCATCATGCTGTTGAGGCGCTCGGCCAACCCGACCAGCGGCGGCTCGAGCCATTCGATGACGCGCGCATCGGGGAGCTGCTCGCGCGCACTCGGCCGGCCACGCTTGCGATAGCTCAGCACCGTCACGCCGTGGCGCCGGCTGAGACCCGCGGCCCATTGATGGGCGACCCAGGATTCGCCGACATCGGTTCCGTCGCAGGCCGGAGCTATGAGGAGAATGCGCATGCTAGCGCTCCTGCGCGTGGCGCCGGATCGGTCGGCGCGACGATCGTACCGGTGGGGCAGGGCGCACGCGCTCTGCAACGCGCCGCTCGAGCTTCCGCGCGGCGGCCACGCCTGTCTCCGCTTTAGGCGCGTCGAGAATCCATATGCCGCTGCCCAGCATGAAGACGAACAGCACATAGGTCGCGTTCCAGAAATGAACAGCCCAGCCGACCGTGAAGAAGCCGGTCAGCGTGATGACATAGGCGACGCGGCAGTTCTGTGTGGCCGTATCGAGCCCGCCCTTGAGGCCGACTCCGACATAGGCGGCGAGGAATGCCGCGAGGCACAGCACCCCGGCGGGCAGCCCGTAGCGGATGGCAGGCACCAGCCAGAACATGTCGATGCTCGACGTCATCCAGGCGGGATGCAGCCAATCGTCGAAGCCCGTGCCAAAAACCGGATGCGACATGACCGACTGCCAGCCATAGTCGAAGATCAGCAGCCGGTAGAACGCCGTCCACGGATCGAAGGCGAACCGCGTGAGGATTTGCGGCATGGTCTGATCGCTTGCCAGTTCCAGAATGGCATAGGCGAGGATCGCGAGCACCCACAGGATGAGCCAGCGGGCGGCGACGCCGCGCAGCAGGCCGTTCCACACGAGCAGGGCGAGCTGCATCAGCACGGCGACGATTGGACCGGATGAGAGCGACAGCATGGCGGTAAGCACGATCAGCGCCGCCATCGCCCAGCGCGTGACGAAACTCAGCTCCTGGCCGAAGACCAGAAACACAACGCCAAGCGGCGCGCCGCAGAACACGCCGAACAGGATCGGGTGTTCGAACGGACCCTGGACGCGCGTCAGGCCCCATCGTGGCTCGGACATGCCATCCACGATCGTCGGCGCGAGCGTCCTGAATAATTGCAGGGTCAAGCGCTGGCCGGTCAAGGCTTCCGCCACGGCCAGGGGCAACAGCAGCGCCACGAGAAGAAGCAGGAGTTTTGCGGCGGCCCGAAAGTCCTCGACGGTGCGGACGTAGCAGCGGGCCACGAGATACCCGCCGAACGTTTCGATGAACAGCATGCCGCCCGATTCGAAGGCCTGCCCGGCCCCATGGACGGCGCCCAGCGCGATCGTGGACCAGAGGCAAAACAGCAGGAGCAGGATGTCGACCATCCTTATGCGCCCCGCCTTGCCCGTGACCCATTGCGCCAGGCAGAACGGCGCCAGGGCCAGCAGCACCAGCCGGTAGGGCGAAATTGCCAGGGAGCCGAAGGAAAACACCCAGGGCATCACCAGCGTCGCCAGGAGCAGGCTGACCTGCGGGCGGGGCCAGGACTGGCGGGTCGACACGAGCTGTTGCGTGGCCGGCGATGGTGGCCACTGCTCCATGGTCAGTCGCGTGGCTCTGCTGGCGGTCATCTGCTGTCCATAACGGCGTCGCGGTGCGCCGGCCCGGGGGCAAGCCTAGGAGGTATCCGCCACGCGCAGCCATAGCTCCTTCGGTCGGTCCAAGGCCTGCCGCGGCCGTGCTAGCTCTCCCGGTAAATGCGGTTGCTCACTGCAGCCCGGGTGGAGAGCATGTCCCATTGGCCCGACAGAAATGGTCAGTTTCTGATCTCTTCGGCCCGCCTTGGCGCTCCAACCGGCGCGACCCGGCACCGGGTCGGATTGCTCGCCGTCGACGTGTTTGGAGACCTCTCCGTCATTCCGGTCGGGGACGGCGGGAGGCGGCTCATCGGGCTGCTGCTCGGCACACCGATCGATCTCGAGGCGGGCGCGATCCCCAAGCGGCTGACGACAGCGTCGCGGCTGACGCACGACACCGTCGACGGCTTCGTCGAGCGCGAAATTTACCGCCTCGCGGGCAGCTTCATCTTCGTCCTCGACGCGGAGAATTGCCGCAGGGTCTATCTCGATGCCGATGGCAGCCGGTCGCTCGTTTACGATCCTGTCGACCAAAGGGCTGCCGCCACGACCATGACACTGCTGGACGAGCAGGAGTACTGGTCGCGGCTTCGCACCGATCTGCACCGGCGTCTGGGCGTCGACCAGGCGGGTTGGTTCCCCGCCGGGCTCACGGCGCACGACGGCATTCACCGGCTCACCTGCAACCATTATCTCGACCTCGATCGCTGGACGGTGCACCGGCACTGGCCGCGCGCCGAAATCGATCCTGTCGACGATCCCGCACCGGCGTTCGATGCGATGCTCGGGCGCATCCGCAAAATGATCGGAGTGCTGCGAGCGGGCGGCGACGTGCAGCTCGCGCTGACCGCCGGCATCGACTCGCGCTTCATCTTGGCCGCTCTCGGACCCGCCGCACGCGACGCGCAATTCGTCACCGTCGCCGCGCCGACGGGGGCACTCGACGTGGCCGGGGCCGGCGCGCTGGCCGGCCGCTTCGGCCTGCGCCATCGGGTGCTGCCCTACCGGCGCGCCGACAGGCAGGAAGCGGAGGCCTGGCAGATCCGCGCCGGCCATTGCCTCACTGGATCGAACATGGTCATGCATCCGAGCGTCCGGCCCCTGGCGCAGAGCTATTTCGTCGGTGGCCTCGGAGGCGAGATCGGTCGCGGCTTCCTGTGGCTGGACAGCGGGCCGGACACGCCCATCGATGCCGTCAATCTCGTCGACCGCCTGAAGTTTCCGCGCGAGCCGGAGCTGATCGAGGCCGTCAACAGCTGGCTGGCGCCGATCGCCCATTTGAGCCCGCTGCTCAAGCTCGACCTCGCTTATCTCGAATTGCGGATGGGTAGCTGGGCCTTTGCCGATGCCTATGCCAATCCGGTGCGCGGCGAGCTGCACCCGATGATCTCCCGCGCCAATTACGAGGCCATGCTCTCCGTGCCGTGGCAGATGCGCCACGATGGAACGCCGTTTCGGGATACCATCGCCCGGGCCTGGCCGGAGCTGCTCGAGCTGCCGGTCAACCGCTATGGCGACTGGCGCGATGCCGCCAGGCGCATCGTCGACGTGGTCTCGAATCCGCGCCGCGCCGCCCGCAAGCTCCGGCAGATCGTCCTGACCCGGCGGCAGGCGGCGTGACGATGCGGAGCGCACTCGGGACCTTGCCGGCGCGCATGCGGCAGATCCGCAATGGCCTCCGCCGCGAGGGGCCAGCCTGGCTGGCGCATCGCCTCCGCCACAGCCTCGCCGACCGCATCCGGCCGCAGATTCCCCTCTCGCATGTCTTTACGGCCGATGTCCTCGCGGCCGACCTGACCATGCCCGCAAGGAGCCGGCCCCTGCCACTCCCTGCAGCAATGAAGCCGACGGTCAACTGGGTCATGCTGCCGCCCTCGCCGGGCTCCGGGGGGCACAGCACGATCTTTCGCATCCTGCGGCACCTCGAGGTCAATGGCTTTGGCAATCGGGTCTATTTCTACGATCCCTACCGCAGCGACCACGCCTATTACATCTCGGTCGTCCGCAACTATTTCGGATTTGGGGGACCCGTCGCCGATATCCAGGATGGCATGGCCGATGCGCAGGCGATGATCGCCACGAGCTGGCCCACCGCCTATCCTGTCTTCACCGCCACTTCCGCCGGCAGGAAGTTCTACTTCGTGCAGGACTTCGAACCGTTGTTCTACCCGGTCAGCTCGAACTCGGTGCTTGCCGACAACACCTATCGCATGGGACTGCATGCCATCACGGCGGGGAGCTGGCTCGCCGAAATGTTGCGCCGCGACTACGGGATGAAGGCGGATCATTTCGATTTCGGCTGCGATGTCGATCACTATCATCGCGACGACAGGGACGCACAGCGCAAGGGCGTTGCCTTCTACGCTCGCCCCAATGCGACGCGCCGGGCGTTCGAAATCGGCATCATGACGCTGGAGCTGCTCGCCAGGCGCCGCCCCGATCTCGATCTCCACCTGTATGGCAGCCCGATCGGCCCGCTGCCTTTCCGCTTCATCGATCACGGGCTGGCATCGCCGCGTGAGCTCAACGCCATCTACAACCAGTGCGTTGCGGGGCTTACGCTGTCGCTCACCAATGTTTCGCTGGTGCCGCACGAGATGCTCGCCGCGGGCTGCATCCCGGTGGTGAACGATGCCGAGCACAACCGCGCGGTGCTCGACAATCGCCATGTGCGCTACGCGCCGCTTTCTCCACATGCGCTAGCGCGAGCGCTCGAGGATATCGCCGACAGCCCCGATCAGGCCGTGCGATCGCGCGCCGCAGCAGCAAGTGTTCGGGCGCGCAGTTGGGACGATGCCGGCCAGCAGGTGGCCGAGATCCTGTGGCGGGCGATTGCCGACGAGGCGCCGGCGCCCCGAATGGAAGAACGCGAATGGCTTCCGTCCGTGTCATAGTCCCCTGCTACAACTATGCCCGCTATCTGCCTGACGCGGTCGAGAGTGCGCTGGCGCAGCCTGGCGTCGACGTTAGCGTCCTCATCATCGACGACGCCTCGACAGACGAGTCGGCAACCGTCGCGGAGCAACTTGCCGAACGCGACAGCCGGGTCGAATTCATCTGGCACAGCAGTAACAGGGGCCACATCGCCACTTACAATGAAGGACTCGAATCCGCGCATACCGACTACGTGGTGCTGCTGTCCGCCGACGACCTGCTGACACCGGGCGCCCTCAGGCGCGCCACCGACCTCATGGATGCCCATCCCTCGGTCGGCCTTGTCTACGGGCATCCCCTGGTGTTCCGGGACGGCGAGCCGTTCCCGCTCCCGCGCGACGGCCGCCACAGATGGGCGGTCTGGCAAGGCCATGACTGGGTGGAACGCATGTGCCGCGCCGGGCGCAACTTCATCTATTGCCCAGAGGTCGTGATGCGCACCGCCATACAGCGGCGCATCGGCTGCTATGACCGCAAGCTTCCGCATTCGGGCGATATGGAGATGTGGCTGCGCGCCGCAACGGTTTCCGACATCGGCCGGATCAACGGCGCCGACCAGGCCTATTACCGCTTGCACGGCTCCAGCATGCAGCGGACGGTCTTTAAGGGGGCGATCGTCGACCTCGAAGCACGCGCCGCCGCGTTTGACGCAGCTCTCTCTCGCGCCGACTTTCCGGACGCCGCACAGCTGCGCGACGTTGCGCATCGCAGCATCGCGGTGCTCGCCCTGCGCGAACTGATTGCCGAACTGACGATCGGCGGCGTCGCAGACGCCATCGACACTGACGCCTACCTCGCCGTGGCGCAGGCAAGCTACCCGCCGGTGACCCTCATGCCCGAATGGAGAAGGGTTCTGCATGTCCTCGCCGGTCGCAAGGGATCGCGCCCCTCGCCCCTCGCCAGGCTGCGCCATGATTTGCGGTCGCGCCTCGACTGGCAGTATTGGCGCTGGAGCGGCCTCGCCTGGCCGGTCTAGGCTCTCACCAGTAGCGGGATCGCAGCCGGGGTTCGCGAAACCGGCAGGCAATCAGCTGAAAGAACAGCACGAAATTGTAGTAGCGATCGCGTAGGATCGAGTTCGGCTTGACGACCCGATAGCCGACCCGCGCAATCATCATCCAGCTCTTGAGATCCGGCTTGGCGAAGGTCGCGACCGACAGGTACTCGCCCAGCCACTTGCGCAGCGGATATCTGCGCGGATTGTCGTAGCGCATCCCGCCGCCGGAAATTCGTGCGATCCGAAGCCCCTCCCGTTCGAGCAGCCAGCGCGACCATTCCTGGTCTTCAGCGAATTTCACCTCGGTGCGGAAGGTCCGTTTGCGCAGCAGGCTGCTCCGATAGAGCCCGCACGTGTTCCAAACGCCGTTGAAGCCGCTGAAATTGCCCGGGTCGATCAGGCGATGGCTCATCTTGTCTCCGTCCTCGAGGCAGAAATAGGCGGCGCCGATCGCCTGCTCCTGCTCCAGCAGGTCGACCGCATAGGCCATCGCCGCTTCGTTCTGCAGCGAGGTATGCGAACTGATGACTAGACAATAGTCGCACCCGACAAACGCCAGCCCCTGGTTCAGGGCGCCGGAGTAGTTGAACTCCGCTCCTTCGAACCGATGGATGACCGAGCCTTCAGGCATGAGGGCAAGGCCGTCGTCCGTCGACCCCGAGTCGACGAAGATGAACTGGCTTGGCGGCACCGTCTGCGCCTGCAATGAGGCAGTGACCTCGCTCAGCGTCGCCGCCGAGTTGAAGGTTCTGATCAGCACTGAGTAACCCACGCGCCCTCTCCTCAGGCTCAGGCGCTGTGCCGGCGCCAATGGCGTAGCAGCCGGCCGCCGCCCAGCTTGCCGACAGCTGCACGGACATTCTCCACGCGCACCGGGGTCAGCCGAACCAGGCTGACGAGGGAGAAGGCGCCGCCGATCGCCGTGGCAAGCCCGCTTGCGAGCGTCGCCCACAAGAAGGGCAGCACCGCAAAGCTGGCAAAGGCGAGGACAGCGGCGGCCCCGAACGTCGCCAGCAGCTTCGCGTTGGCGGCACCAAAGCGAAAGCCGCAGCGCTGGCGGGCGATGATGTACACGGCCACCCCGTGACACGCATAAAGCGCCGCAAAGGCCATGCCGGCGCCGTCGACTCCGAAGCCGGGCAGCAGCAGCGACGCAAGTCCGACATGGATCAGCGCCGCCCCGATCTCGATGGCGATGAAGAGCCCCTGCCAGCCCTTGGCGACGATGATATAGCCCATCGGCCACGACACGACCCTGAGCATCATGCCGAGGCAGAGCCAGCGCAGCAGATCGGCAGCCGCGATGAACTGTGCCGAATAAAAGCCGCTGAGGAGGAGCGGGGCGAGGGTGATTGTCGCTAGCACCCCGGGGCCGGCGAGAAGCACGCTCACCTGCGTCTGCTCGTTCACGAGGCGCGCGACTGCGGCGTTGTCATGCGCGGCCGCGGTCAGGCGCGGGTAGAAGTCCGTGCCCATCGCCTGCAGCACGACGCCTACATAGAGGCCCGCAAGCGTCCAGCCGGCGTGATAGAGTCCGGTCGCGTCGACCCCGGCGTCATGCAGCACCAGGATCCTGATGGCATAGGCTGCGCCCATGGTCAGCAGGCCGCTGACCATGAAGGCAAAGCCGAGCCGCAGGAGTTGAGCGACCTCCCTGCCGATCTGCGGAGGTACGCTTGCGGCTTCGGCCGGCACCGGCACCCGCTGGACGAGCCATTGCGCGATGATCCACGTGACGGCGGCCGTGAGGACGAGGGCAGGAACGATCGCTGCCTCGCGCCACACGATGACGAGCGGCACGGTCACCGCGACGCTTGCCGCGGCGGTGCCGATGTTGAGCCAGGCAAGCTCGCCCACGCGTCGCGATCCCTGGAGCAGCGCCGTCTGCCCGCCGGTCAGGATGCGCAGCAGGACCACGAGGCCGAGGAGCGCCACCGCGATGCTGTATTCCGCCGATCCAAAGGTGAGCATGGTGGCCGGCACCGCCAATACGGCGAGGCCGACGCCGCCCGCCAGCCCCAGCACTAGTGATGTCCGGCGCAGCATCAGCGTCGTCGCCGCGATCCGCGAGCGCTCGCCGCTGCCAGCGGCCTGGGCAATCTGCCGGACGCCCGACTGGTTGACGCCCATGCCGGCCAGCGCGACCACCAGATCGGCGATCGACGAAAACATGGCGACAAGGCCGACACCGGCAGGCCCCAGCAGCAGCGCCAGCGTCTTCATGCGGATGAGCGACAGAGCCATCGAAATGAAGTTCGAGCCGCCGATCAGTGCCGTGGACAGCAGGATATCCCGATAGCTGTCGGTCTCCCGCCGCGCCGCTCCTGCTTGATGCATCGACACAACTCCAAGGCGCGCCAGGCCGGCCTCCGCGAGGGCACGACCGGCGGCAGCATGCAGCCTAGTGCGCGGCGTCACGCGCGCCGATAGCTCCAATGGGCGGGATGCGCGGGCGCTCAATTCCTCAAATATTAGGTCGACGTTCTACCTCTGCAGGCCAGCGCGGATCGCAGTTGTTCAAAGTCATCGCTGCTGACGTGCGTGACGAAAGGAAGTCGTCATGTCGGTCGACAAGGACAGTTTCCAGTTTCAGCCAGGCGTTCCTTTCTCCATCCCGGCTGCGCGGCCGCTCCTCACCTATGCGATAGTCAAGCGCGGCATTGATATTGCCGGCGCGCTCGTTGTCGGCGGCATCACCCTGCCGCTTCTGCTGGTCATGGTCTGGCTGATCCGGCGGGATGGTGGTCCCGCTCTCTTCAGCCAGCAGCGTCTGGGGAGCGGAGGCGGAATCTTCCGCTTCTGGAAGCTGCGCACCATGGTGCCCGACGCCGAAGCCGTTCTCGAACGCTATCTCGCGGGCAATCCCGAAGCGCGCGAGGAGTGGGACCGGACGCAGAAGCTTCGGCACGACCCGCGGGTCACGCCGCTGGGGAGGACCTTGCGCAAATATTCTCTCGATGAATTGCCGCAATTATGGAACGTCCTGCGCGGCGACATGAGCCTCATCGGTCCGCGTCCCATGTTCGTCGTCCAGCGCGAGCTCTATCCGGGGCCGCTTTATGGTGGCATGCGCCCCGGCATCACCGGACTGTGGCAGGTGACCGACCGCAACCAGTGCAGCTTCGCCGAGCGTGCCCGGTTCGACCAGCTCTACGCCGAACGGATCTCGCTGCGCACGGATGCGTGGATCGTGCTCAGGACGATCCGGGCGGTGTGTTCGGGCACCGGCTGCTAGAGGTCGGCCGGGCCCGGTTCCAGCCCGGCAATGTCCGGGCCGGGCAGGGTCCTGGCGGCGCCGACCCTCACCTTCACCACATCATCGGGCAGCAGGATCGTGGTCTCGTCCGCCGCCAGTTCGATCAGCCCATCCGGTCCGTGGCGGACGATCGTGTAGTCCAGCGTGGCCGTCTGCGCCGCGACGCTCTCGCTGTCGATGCCGAGCAGCAGGCGCTGCGACGTCGCTTCCTTCAGCACGAGCTCGCCGAGCCTTTCCTGCGCCTCCTGCAGGTCGAGCGTGATCTGGGTCTGGCGCGCATCGACGAGCTGGGCGGCTTCCCTGTTGGCCTGGCTGAGTGCCTGCTCGGCACGCAGGATCGCCGTCAATTGCGTCAGCCGGTCGAAGCGGGCATCGAGCACCTGGCGCTCGAGCTCGGTGCGCCGCGACACCGACGCGATGCCTTTCTTGACCAGCGACTCGACGCCGGCCAGCTCTTCTTCGGCCGACGCAATCACCGTGTCCAGATCGGTCAGCCGCGCCTTGAGGGTTTCGATTTCGCGCTCGAGCAGCGTGGCAAGATCGTCGAGCGAGGCGGCCTGCCGGTCGAGCTCGCGGGCGCGCGCCGCGAAGATCAGTTGTTCGTCCCGCATCACGGCATTGGCGAGTTCCGTATCGGGGTGGCCGGTCACCTCGGCGGAAAAGGAGATCGCCGTTGCGCCGTTCAGTTCGGCCGTGAGCCGGGCGTCGCGGGCGCGGGCACGAAGCAGCGCTTCGTCCGCCGCATGCAGGTCGGCGACAAGCTGCAGCCGCTTCTCGTCCTGGTCGGCGACAGCGCGCCGCTGCCCGCCGCCGGAGGCAAGCGCCTGCAGCACCGTCATTCCTGGCCGGTACTCGAACACACCTGGCGTCGCCACATCCCCCACCAGATAGATCGGAGGATAGGAGACGATCTCGATGGATGTATCGGGCATACTCGCAAGGCCAAGCTGCGTCTTGAGCTGCGCCGCCACCTCGCGCGCCACCTCGTCGCTGGTCTTGCCGCGCGTTGCGACCTGGCCGAGCACCGGCAGCGGCACCGTGCCGTCATCGGCGATGACGTATTCGCCGTTGATCGCATCCCAGCGCTGGAACTCGCCTTTCGCCGGCACCCACTGGACGACCGTGAGCCTGACCTTGGTCAGCGGCCAGAGCTCGGCGGCATGCAGCAGCGAGGGCACCCACAATGCGGTGGCGCAAAGCAGCAGCCGGGCCAGGCTGCTGGCGAGGCGATGCATGGGTTGGTGCAGACAAGCGGACATGACGACTTCCACTGAAGGGCATGCAGCGAACTAGATCACATGGCGCACCGCGGCTGCACTAGCCCATGCTAGCTATTGTCCGGTTGACGGGGTGGCGCTTCCATTCACCGCGGCATGTCAGGCACCGATGCTCGGTAGGAGGCCATTCCATGACAGGCGCCGATCTGCGCTTCTACCTCCGCATGCTGGTCCACTGGCTGCCGCTGATGACGATCGCCGGCGGCACCGTTGCGGTGCTGGGGGTTACCTACGTGATCACCTTGCCGTCGGTCTATGAAGCGAGCGGCACCATCCTTGTGGAGCTGCCGCAAATTCCCGCCAAGCTCGCCCCGGTGCCCGACTCGGTCGGGGCGCTGGCTCGCCTGCAGGTCATCCAGCAGCAATTGCTGACGCATGATGCGTTGGTGAACCTCGCCAAGCGGCAGCAGATCTATCCGCCGGACGACACCCCCACGCCGGCGGCAATGGTGCAGAATCTGCGCGACCGCATCAGGGTCGAGCCCTTCACCTTCAGCGGCAGTCAGGAAGCCCTGGGTTTTACCGTGTCCTTCCGGGCCGGCGATCCCGACCTCGCCGCCCGGGTCGCCAACGAGCTGATCGACACCATCCTCAAGCGCGACCTCGACACCCGGCTCGCGAGCGCTGCCGCGGCCCTGACCTTCTTTGACGAGGAGGTGGAGCGGCTGGCGGCGAAGGTGGCGGACCTCGACACCGCGCTGAGGGATTTCAAGACCGAGAATCTCGATGCGCTGCCCGAAACGATGGTCTTCCGCCGAACGCTGCAGATCAATCTGCGCGATCGTCTGCTGATCCTCGAAAGCGAGCAAAGCTCGCTGCAGAGCCGTCGCGCCGGCTACATCGAATTCTATCGCCAGACCGGCACGGTCGCAGCGGAGTCGCCGCAGTCGCCCGCACAGGAACAGCTGGCGGAGCTCAAGCGCACCCGCACGAGCCAGCTCATGCTGTTCGCTGCCGACAGCCCCACCATCGGCGCGCTCGACCGGCAGATCGCCGCCGTCCAGGCAGAGCTCGATGCGGACGCGCGCACCGGGGCGACGGGGGAGGCGGTTTCGCCGCTCGATCTGCAGCTCGCCGATATCGACGAGCGCCTGCATGCCATCGCCCTCGAGCGCGAGCGGCTGCAGAGCAACGACGCCCAGCTCACCGCCTCGATCGCGACGACGCCGGGGGTCGAAGCCGCCCTCAACAGCCTCGAGCGCGACCACGACAATGCGCAGACCCTCTACAATGCCGCCGTCGCCCGCCGGGCCGAGGCGCTGGCCCGCCATCAGGTCGAGGCAACGCGCAAGGGCGATCGCCTGATCCTGATGGAGTCCGCCTTGCCCCCGGAAAAGCCGGTTGGGCCCAGGCGCATGCAGTTCGCGCTGGGCGCCGTGGCAGCCGGGGGGCTCGCGGCGCTCGCCGTGTTCGGCCTCGCCGTGCTCAAATCCGGCGTGCAGCGCGCCGCCGACATCGAACGCAAGCTCGGCATCGAAGTGCTCGCCGTCGTTCCGCTGCTCTCCAATCGCGTGCGGCCGCGCATCGGGCTGTCGCGCCTCCTGCGCGGCAGGCGCGGGCCGCTGCAGGCGATGTTGCAATGACTCCGATTTGCTGCACTCACGAGGCGGTCGATGGCCCTGTCTGAAGACGAAGGATCGAACTCCGGCGGTGAAAGGCGGGCGGTAGACCCCCGCCGGTCGCTTCCGGTCTTGCGGCAGGCCTGGGGCGACCTGCCCGAACTCAAGCTCAATGCCCGGCGCATGGCGCACAACCGCATCGTCTCGGCCATGCGCCAGGATCCCGACCACGCCGCCATCGACATGCTTCGCACCCGTCTGATGGATTCCATCCGCACGCAGGGCTGGCAGACGCTGGGAATCACCTCGCCGACGCGGCGCTGCGGCAAGACCACGCTCGCCGTCAATCTGGCATTGAGCTTCACGCACCAGGCCGACTTCCGGGTTGGACTCCTCGATTTCGATCTGCGCCGGCCCTCCATTGCCCGCATGCTGGGTGTCGAGCAGCCGGCGGACATCGAGGCGTTCCTGCGCGGTTATCGCGAGATGACGAAAAGTCTCGTCCGTTATCGGCACAATCTCGTCGTCGCGCCCAACGGCATTGCCGTCCCCGGCGCCGCCGAACTGCTGATCGAGGCCATGCGAAGCCCGGTGCTCGCCCAGATGCAGCAGGCGTTCGACCTGGACCTGCTCATCTTCGACCTGCCGCCCATGCTGACGACCGACGATGCCATCGCCATCCTGCCGGTGACTGACGCCATGCTGCTGGTCGCCGCAGCCGGCGAAAGCCAGCTCGGCGACATCGATATGTGCGAGCGCGAGCTTTCGCATCACGACAAATTTGCGGGGCTTGTCCTCACAAAGTGTCGGTATATGCCTAATGACTATGGCTACCGAACCTAGCCGGTAGCCCTCCGGCGCCCTGCTGCCCCATCACAAACACGCACATTTCTGTCTTCGCGCTGCTGTCCGGCTTCAGAACAGCGGATTGCGGTCGACCGAGATAAGAAAAAATGGACAATATACTTGACCGTGTTCGCAACAAGCGCGTGAACTATATCAGTATTGCGGCGTCCCGTCTTTCACGACGAAGTTATCTATGGAGAGATTTGATTGATGATTTTAAGTGAATTAGGGCTTATAGAGTTTTGCGGGGGTCCATGACGTCCGCTGTCGACGCTTACATGCGGCAGCGGCCCTTCCTTGGGGGATACTCATGACCGCGAAGTCGCGTGATTGTATTGTTCTGGTCGATGATCTCGAGTTACGTCGCTCGTCAATTATGGCCCTGCTGCAGCCGTGGTGCGCGTCGATAAATGCGTCGATGGTTGCTGTCAGCGCTGCGGAGGTGAAGGCCGGGCTCGCCGCCGGGCTCAATCCGATCCTCGTCATTCTCAGCCTCGGAGGGGCGTCCCTGCGCCTGGCATCGACGTCCGAGGCGACGGCCCTCATCCACAAGGCCTTGCCGCAGGTGCCCTGCCTGGTCCTGTCCGACCACACCGAACCGGAGGAAGCGATCCTGGCCGCCCGCATGGGCGAGCAGGCGTTCCTGTCCACCTCGGCCGATCCGCGCGTCGCCGTGCGGGCGATGGCGCTGGTCGCCAGCGGCGGGACCTATTTCCCGCGCGAGGCGCTGCTGCAGGTGTGGGAGCATCACGAGAAGGTGCCGCGGCACCCTCACACGGCCGACGGGCTGACGCATCGTCAGGCGCAGGTGCTCGAGCAGTTGCGGCTGGGCAGTCCCAACAAGACGATCGCCCGCCAGTTGCAGATGCAGGAGACCACGGTCAAGCAGCATGTGCGCGAGATCATGCGCAAGCTCGGCGCCCGCAACCGTACGGAAGCGGCCCTCCGCGGCCAGCAGACCGATTATGAGGAGCCGCCGGAGCCGCCCAGGCCGCCATCGGCAGCCGTCGTCTCGATGATCGCGCCCGCCGGGGCGTTGCGCAAACGCCCGCGTCCGGTTTCGGGGTAGGGACCCGAGACACCGGGCGTGAGGCAGCTCCGCGAGCTGCCTCGTCAGCAGGGCCGCTCGCGAGGCTGCTGCTGTTAGACGGCGGCGGCCTTGAGCTTGGACAGCGCGCGGATCTTGACGCGCTTGCTCGCGGGCTTGGCCGCGCCGGGGACCATTTCGCCCGTCGCCGGATTGCGCACGAGGGTGCCAGCCTTGCGGGCGGGAACCTTGACCAGCGAAATCTTGAACAGACCCGGCAGAGTGAACTCGCCGATGCCACGCGGATGGAGTGATCCCACCATGGCATTCTCGATCGTCGCCAGGACGTCCTTGGCCGCGCTGCGGGTCAGGCCGTTCTTTTCGGCGATCAGGTTCACGAGCGCCGTTTTGGTCAGCGCCTCCTTCACCGGCTGGGTTTTCGGCGCGGCCGGTTTTGCCGCCGCCTTGGTGGTGGCCTTCTTGGCCGGGATAGTCTTCGCACGCGCTTGAGCCATGTGTTCTTCCTCGAGGCTGGAAATCTACTGAACCAGCTACTGGAGGATTTCGCCGATTGCTAGAGGGAGTTTACAGACTGCCACAGCCTTCATGGGGCCGAACGCCAATTGGGCAGGCGAGCGAAGAGTGCTGGCGCAGCCGGCCGGCGCTTGCCCCGGTAGGGGGCCGCCGAGCGACGGATCGCGTCTTGCTGTCGATCCGGCGGGAGTGAGGCGTGCCGGCGGCATCCACCAGCTCGCACGCGCCATAGGCCGAAGGTCTGATGTCGCCCGCCGCCTTGCCCGCATGTTCCGGCTTTGAGTTTGATCCAGAGCAACATCCCGGTCGCGGCAACCGACTAGGGCTCGAGCTGGACCAGTTGCAGACGAGAGGCGGTTCCGATGGGGCAGATTTGGACGAGCCAGGACAGAGCGTTCGCACCCGCGACGCAGGTCTTCCCCAGCGCCTCTCGCCGGGTTGCGGCCGACTTTCGTGTTCCGCGAGGCTTCGTCGCTCATGACGATTGAGCGCCTTGCGGTGTGAACTGCTTGCGTGGCGTGAAGCCGCCGCCCGCGCACCAAACCCATAAGAGCGGCGATGGAGACTGCAATGCCCGCAGAGGCAAACCCGTCGAGCACCGATGTGATCGACGTTCGCGCGCTCGTTCCGATGCAGCGCCACCGGAAGATCTTCGAGCTGGTCGATGCGCTCGCGCCCGGCAGGAGCTTCGTGCTGGTCAACGATCACGATCCCAAGCCGCTCTACTACCAGCTCGAGGCCGAGCACCCCAGGCAGTTCTCCTGGACCTATCTCGAGGAAGGGCCGGACGTCTGGCGCGTCGAGATCGCCAGGCTGCCCCGGGCCGTCTGAGCCAGTGCCACCTGCCGGCTGGCCGTCTCGGGCTGGCCGGCCTTGGGAGATCCGCCTGTGACGAGTGTGTCGCTGTCACGCTGGACGATGTCCTATTTCGTCGCCGCGCTCATCGCGCTGGTCGCGGCGGAAGCGCTGATGGCTCTGGGCTACGGCTTTCCCAACGCGCCGCTCGAGGCCCCGCCGACGCTGCTTCTCGTGCACCTGGTCGCGTTGGGCTGGCTGAGCCTGCTGCTTTGTGGGGCGCTGTTCCAGTTCGTTCCCGTCCTCGTTGCGAAACCGCTCCACGACAACAACCTGCCGCTGCCCACGCTCCTGTTCCTGCTCGCGGGACTCACGCTGCTGCTGTGCGGCTTCCTGCAGCTTGACGGCACGCCGGGCAGCGATCTGCCGCTGCTGCCGGCGGGCGGCGCGCTGCTTACCATCGGGTTCCTGCTCGTTCTCTACAATCTCGGCCGCACGCTGTGGGCCGGCCGGCCGCTGCCCCTGCCGGCGCAGTTCGTCGCCGCGGGCCTCGCGAGTGTTGCCGTCACCGCAGGGCTGGGCGTCAGCTTCACCGCCGTTCTCGGCAATGTCGCGACGGCGCCGCTGCTGGTCGATCTCACCGCCTTCGGCCTGCCCCTCCATGTCATTGCCGGGCTTGGCGGCTGGCTGACCTTCACGGCGATGGGCGTCAGCTATCGCCTCCTTGCCATGTTCATGCTGGCGCCCGAGCAGAAGCGCCTGACCTCGGTCGTGGCGCTGTGGGGCGGCGTCGGCGTGCTGGTGCTGGCGCTGGGCGGCGGGCTCGCCGCCATTCTCATGGGCCGGAGCCCGGCGCCGATCCTCATCGCCGCGGCGGTGCTGTCGGTGCCGGTGCTGGCGCTTTACGGCTACGACGTCGTCCAGCTCTACCGGCAGCGCAAGCGCCGCAAGCTCGAAACCAACAGCCTGATGGCCGCTCCGGCGCTGGTCTCGCTCGGGCTGGGGGCGGTCCTGCTGGTGCTGTTGCTGCTCCTCGGACAACTGCCGCGCCACGCCGGCGCCGTGGTCTATCTTGTCGCCTTCGGCTGGCTGACCGGCCTGGGCCTGGCGCAGCTCTACAAGATCGTTGCCTTCGTCACCTGGCTCGAATGCTATGGCCCCGTGCTCGGCAAGACGCCGACGCCGCGCGTTCAGGATCTCGTTGTCGAGCAGCGCGCCAGAAAGTGGTTCTATCTCTACTTCGCCGCGGTCTGGCTCGGCACTGCGGCGCTGTTCGCCGGGCAGGTGCTGGTGTTCCGCGGCCTCGCCCTGGTGGTGCTCGTCGCAACGATCGGGCTCGGGGTCGAGTTCGTGCGCGCGCGGGGCCTCAGCGATGTGGCCCCGGCGCTGCGCCTTCGGGCAGGCGCCCGCCGGCCGCATTTGCTGCACGCCCATTCGATACGGAACCAAGGTGGATGACATGACGACGCATTTTGTCGATCTCGATGTACGGCCGGTGCTGAAGGCCGGCGGCGAACCCTTCGCAGCCATCATGGCGGCGGTCGAGCAGCTCGGACCCGACGAGGGGTTGCGACTGCTCGCGACCTTCAAGCCGGCGCCATTGTTCGCCGTGCTCGCCGCCAAAGGCTTCGTGCATGAGGCAAGGGAGATTGGTGGCGGCGATTGGGAGGTGCAGTTTCGCCCCGGCGCGGCAGCTGCGGCGCAAACCTCTGCTCCCATCGCGGACGACACGGCCTGGCCACCGCCGTCCCGGGAGCTCGACAATCGCGATCTCGATCCGCCCGAGCCGATGGTCCGCATTCTCGAGGCGACCGAAGCCATGCCGGCGGGCGATGTGCTGGCGGCGTTGCTCGGGCGCGAGCCGGTGTTCCTCTTCCCCGAGCTTGCCAAGCGGGGGCATGCCTGGCGCGGCGGCTTCGAGGCCGATGGCAGCTACCGCATCCTGGTTCGCATCGGCGCCGGGGCGCTCGAATCATGAGCGCGGAAACCGAGGCCCTGGCCGAGCGCGTGACGGCGGCGCTTCGCACCGTCATCGATCCCGAACTCGGCTACAACATCGTCGATCTCGGCCTCGTCTACAGCGTCAAGGCAGGCGAGGGCGGTGTCGTCGACATTGTGATGACGACGACGACGCGGGGCTGCCCGGCCACCGGCTTCCTCAAGGACGGCGCGCGCGATGGCGCTTGGGCCGTGCCGGGCGTCGAATATGTCGACGTCACCCTGACCTACGAACCGCACTGGTCGCCGGAGATGATGACCGACGAGGCCAGGCAGCATCTGGGCTTCGCATGAGCGCTCCCGCGGACAAGCCGGCGGCCGACCTCGCCGATCTGCTGCTCGTCAGTCTCAGGGAACTGGCGGCGGCGGGCGAGGTCGAGACGGCCTGCCGGCTGGCGGGGCAGGCCTGTGCACGGCTGCGCCGCACCGATCCGCGCACCACGCAGCGCTTCAATGCCCTGCTCCACCGCCTTTTGTTGCGGTAGCTTTTGCGCAAGAACCCGGATTTAGTCCTGGGCATGCAACCCGGCCCTTCGCTCCTGCGTAGTCCCGCAAAGGAGGCGCGATGCAACGCTATTTCTTTCATTATCAGGGCTCCGACGACGAGGTCATGGAAGACCGGGTCGGCAGTTGCCACCCCGACCTCGAGGCGGTGGAGCGCGAAGCGCACCAGCTCGCCCGCGAAATCCTCGAGGAGGAACTGGCCGAGGGGGGACCGGTGCTCGCGCCGCGCTGCCTGGAAATCACCGATGAGCGCGGCGAAATCGTCCTCTATGTTCCCTTCTGGGTGTCGGTGACGCGGAGGGGGTCCGCCGCCGCCATGGAAATCTGAGCCTCCGGCTGTTCCGCACGATCTCTTGCAACACTGTTGACTTGTGCAAGTTTGCATGCATGCTGGCGGCATGTCGATTGCCGAGCGCATCCAGGACGTCGCCGAAACCCTGACCCCCGCCGAGCGGCGGCTGGTCCGCGAGGTCATGGGGCGGCCGCATGACGTCGCGCTGGGCACCGCGGGTGCCCTCGCCCGCCGCACCGGCGTGCATGAGGCGACCGCGTCGCGGCTCGCGCGCAAGCTCGGTTTCGACAGCTATTCAGGCTTTCGCGACGCCATTCGCGACGAATTCATCGTCAGGACCGACCCCGCGATGCGGGTGCGCCGGACGCTGGCGACGGCCGAAGCCAAGGGGCTGCTCGAAAGCCTGATCGAGCAGGAAGTCGACGCCCTGACGCGCCTGCCGAGCTATGTCAGCGATGCCAGGCTCGAGGCGGCCGCCGCGGCGCTCGCCGGCCGCCGCCGCATCTTCCTGTTCGCCCGCGGCAACGCCGAAACGCTTGCCGTGCTGATGAACCGGCGCCTGCGCCGCATGGCTTACGAAACCGTGCTGCTCACGGGGGATGCGCGCGATCTGGCCGAGCAATTGCTGAGCATGGGCAAGGACGACGCGCTCGTCGCTTTCGCCTTCCGCCGCCAGCCCACCCATTATGCGCCGCTGCTCGAGCATGCGCGCAAGTCGGGCGCGGTCACGGTCACCGTCGCGGGCGCCATCGGCCCGTCGCTGACCGTCGCCGCCGACCATCTGCTCACCTCGCCGCGCTCGGGCAGCACCGATGCGTTCCAGACGCTGGTGGTGCCGATGGCGATCTGCAACGCCCTTATCCTCGCCATGGTGCAAACGGACGAACGCCGTTCGCTGCGCCAGCTCGAGGCCCTGGGCGAGCTGATCGGAGAATTCGAAGGACGCTGATGCCCGGGTCGCCACGGCCGCGGCTTCGCGCGGCCCGGGTCTGCAAGACGAAATGCGAAATCGACACAATGTGCAATGTTGCACGCAACAGCCGGAATGCCGGCAATCGGAGGACCAGATGAGACACACATTGCTACTCACAGCCGCCCTTGCGAGCCTCGTGCTCGCCGCTCCCGCGCTGAGCCAGGACCTCGACGCCATGAGTCCCGAAGAGCTCCTCGCCCAGGCGCAGGCCGAAGGGACCGTGACGGTCTATTCGTTCACCAGCCGCATCGCGCGCGTGGAGACGGCCTTCGAGGAAGCCTATCCGGGCATCGATCTCATCGGCTTCGACATGTCGTCGACCGAGATGGTCACCCGCCTCAAGACCGAAGCGGCGGCCGGCATTGCCAATGCGGATGTCGTCTACGTTTCCGACGCCCCGGTCGTTCTGGGCGAGTTGCTCGATTCCGGCATCCTGGCGCCCTATGTGCCGCCGCGCGTCGCCGACAGCCTGCCCGAGCAGTTCAAGTCGCCGCTCCTCGCGCAGCGCCTTTCGACAAAGGTGCTGATGTACAATGAGGAGGCCTATCCGGACGGCTCGCCTGTCACCAATCTGTGGCAGCTGACGACGCCCGACTGGACTGGCCGTGTCATCATGGTCGATCCGCTGCAGCGCGGCGACTATCTCGATCTGATGACCGAAATCGTCCTGCGGTCGGACGCGATGGCGGCCACCTATGAGCAGCAGTTCGGCGCGCCCATCGAGCTCGATCCCGGCGTCGAGAATGCCGGCCAGCAGTTCATCACCGATCTGTTCGAGAACGACGTGGTGCTGCTCAGCTCCACCGACGACGTGAACCCCGCGATCGGCGCCAAGGGGCAGGACAACCCGCCGGTCGGCTTCACCTCCTACTCGGATCGCCGCGACAATGAGGACGAGGGCTGGGCCCTGCAGGTCGCCAACAATGTGGAGCCGGCCAATGGCATCGTCTTCCCGGCGCTGCTGGCGCCCACCAGCAACGCTGCGCATCCGGCCGCGGCGCGGCTCGCCATCGACTTCCTGATGGGCGACGACAGCGACACCGGTGGCCCCGGCTACGCCCCGTTCTATGTCGCGGGCGACTGGGCCACGCGCACCGATATCGTGCCGCATCCCGACGCGATCCCGCTAGCCGATTTCAATGGCTGGCAGGTCGATCCGGCCGAAACGGCCAAGATCCGCCAATCGGTCAGCGATCTCATCCTGACCCTGCAGTAAGCTCAGGCCGCAGGCGGCGCGGCATGTCCCGCCGCCTGCGCCCGGTCCATCAGGTGGTCTTACGTGACTGACGTACCGCTCATTCCTGCCCGGCGCTGGCCGATGCCCGTTGCGGGCCTGTGGCTGAAGTTGATCGTTCTGGCGCTGCTGCTGGTGCTGATCGCCGCGCCCCTGTTGCGCGTCTTCGGCATCACGGTCGAGCCCGGTGCCGCCGGCGTGTGGAGCGATGTTCTGGCGTCCAACCTGTCGCGCAATCTGTTCTGGCTGCCGCTCTCCAACACGCTCATCCTCGGCTTCGGCGTCGCCACCGGCTGCGTCGTGATCGGCGGCTTCCTCGCTTGGCTGGTCGTCATGACCGACATTCCGTTCCGGCGCACGATCGGCCTGCTCTCGACGCTACCCTTCATGATTCCGAGCTTTGCCACGGCCCTGGCCTGGGGTTCGCTGTTCCGCAATTCCCGCGTGGGCGGGCAGGTGGGCTTTGTCGAGGGCCTCGGCTTCAGCGTGCCCGACTGGCTGGCCTGGGGCATCGTCCCCACGCTCATCGTCCTCGTCGCTCACTATTACTCCCTGGCCTTCACGGTCATCGCCGCGGCGCTCGCAACGGTCAATTCCGACCTCGTCGAAGCCGCGCAGATGGCGGGGGCCAGCCGCCGCCGCATCCTGTTCGGCATCGTGCTGCCCGTCGCGCTGCCTGCCATCGTCGCCGGTGCGTCGCTGACCTTTGCCGGCGCCGTCTCCAATTTTGCGGCGCCCGCCCTGCTGGGCCTGCCGGTGCGCATGCAGACCTTGGCGACGCGGCTCTTCGGCATGATCGAAATCGGCCAGGCCGAACGCGGCTATGTGCTGGCCATCCTGCTGATCGTCATTTCCGCCTTCTTCCTTTGGCTCGGCAATCGCGCCATTTCCGGCCGCCGCTCCTATGCCACGATCACCGGCAAGGGCGGCCGCGCCAAGCGCATGCGGCTCGGCGCGGCGCGGGTTCCGCTGCTCGCCGTCGCGATCCTGATCTGTGTGCTCACCACCATCGTGCCGGTCGCCATTCTCGTTGCCTCCAGTCTCGCGCCGCAATCGTCGGCGCTGTTTTCCAACTGGACGCTGCATTACTGGCTCGGCGTGTCCGATCCGGCGATCGCGCGCGGTCAGGCCGGCATCTGGCACAATCCGTCGATCGTCAGCGCCACTGCCATCACCATCGGCCTCGGCGCCGTTGTGGCGCTCACCGGCTCGGCGCTCGGACTGCTCGTGGCGCTCGTTCTCGCGCGCTACAAGGGGGGCGTGCTGAGCGCGGCCACCAACCAGTTGGCCTTCCTGCCGCTGCTCGTTCCGGGCATTGCCTTCGGCGCTGCCTACATCGCGCTGTTCGGCGCGCCGATCGGGCCGCTGCCGGCGCTCTATGGCACCTTCACCCTCCTCGTCCTTGCGGCGACCGCCTACCTCGTGCCCTTTGCGGTGCAGACCGGGCGCGCGGTGATCCAGCAGGTCTCGGGCGATCTCGACGAAAGCGCCCGGCTCACCGGCGCCGGCTTCCTGCGGCGTCTGTTCGCCATTACCGCGCCGCTCGCCGCGCGTGGGCTCACGGCGGGGGCGCTCATCGTCTTCGTCAAGATCGTGCGCGACCTGTCGCTCGTCGTCCTCCTCTTCACCCCCACAATGCCGGTGCTGTCGGTGCTCGCCTATCGCTACGCCTCGGATGGCTTCACGCAATTCGCCAACGCCATCACGGTGGTGATCCTCGTCATCTCGATTGCCGCAACTCTGATTGCCAATCGCCTTCAATCCAGGACCCAGCCGTGGCTGAATCAATGATCGTCATCGACTCGCTCAGCAAGGCGTTCGGCAGCTTCGAGGCCGTGCGCGGCGTCAGCCTCGCCGTGCCCAAGGGCGCTTTCCTCGTCCTGGTCGGGCCGTCGGGCTGCGGCAAGTCGACGATGCTGCGCATGCTGGCCGGCCTCGAGGCGCCGAGCGCCGGCACGATCGCCTTCGGCGACAAAGTTGTCTCCGACGGGTCGCGCAACTGGGTGATCGAGCCGTCGAAACGCGACGCGGGCCTCGTGTTCCAGTCCTATGCACTGTGGCCGCATATGACCGTTGCCGGCAATGTCGACTGGCCGCTCAAGGTGGCCGGCCTCGGCAAGGCCGAGCGGCAGGCACGCGTCGGCGAGGTGCTGCGGCTCCTCGGCATCGAAGCTCTCGCCGCGCGCTATCCCAACGAGGTTTCGGGTGGCCAGCAGCAGCGCGTTGCCATTGCGCGCATGATCGCACCGCGCCCCGGCATTCTGCTGTTCGATGAACCGCTCAGCAATCTCGATGCCAAATTGCGGGTCGAAATGCGCACCGAACTGCTGCGCGTCCATCGCGCCTCGCGCGCCACCTCGGTCTATGTCACGCACGACCAGGTGGAAGCCATGACCATGGCGAGCCACGTCGCGGTGATGAATGCCGGCCGCATCGAGCAGTTCGGCACGCCGGTCGAGTTGGTCAATGCACCGCAGACGGCGTTCGTCGCAACCTTCGTGGGCACGCCGCCAGCCAATCTCATTCCCGCTTCGCGCTACCCCGGCGCCGCTGGCGACGGCTTCGTGATGGTCCGCGCCGAGCAGATGAGCATCGCCGACATGCCCGGCCCGGATACCATCACGCTGACCTTCGCCGAGGCGAGCCCCGTTGCCGGCCGCACCATGGTCACCGGCATCGGGGGCGATCTGCGGCTCACCGCCATCATCGACACCCCCGCTTCCTCCTACAGCGTCGGCGACGACATCCACTTCCGCGTGCCGGGAACGCCCGCCGGACACTTCGCCGCCAGCGGGGAGCGTTTGTCATGAAGCGCCTCCTTCTGGTCCGGCATGGGGAAAGCGAGTGGAACGCCGTGCGGCGCCTTCAGGGGCAGGCCGATATCGAGCTGTCTGCGCATGGCGAGGATCAGGCGCGCGCGCTGCGCGCCATCGTCGAGCGGCTGGCGCCGGACACGGTCGTCAGCTCCGATCTCAAGCGGGCGCGCCGAACGGCACAATTGCTTGGCTATGCCGATGCCCGGCAGATGGAGGCGCTGCGCGAGGTCAATGTCGGAGAGTGGACCGGGCAGGCCATCGCCGATCTGGTCGCGGCCGATGAGAGCAACTATCGCGCCTGGCGGGCGGGCACCTACACGCCACCGGGCGGCGAAGCCTGGGCCGCGTTCTGCGACCGCGTGGCAGCCGGCGTCGGCAGCGCACTCGAATTGGCGCAGGAGCGGCTGCTGGTGGTTTGCCACGGCGCCGTGATCCGGGCGCTGCTCGACCGGCTGGTGGGCCTGCCGCCGAGCCGCATCCTGCCCGTGGGGCCGGCGAGCCTCACCATCCTCGCCCAGCGCGACGGCGTCACGCGGCTCGAAATGCTGAACTTCAGCCCGTCGATCACGCTCGACGCTCCCGACTGAGACTCGGCGCTGGAGGCAACCGCCGTGCTCGCCGGGAGTTGCGGGCGAGGCAGTTTCATCGCAGCAGGGAAAGCGCAGCGTGTCCATCGAACCGGCCATGGTGAAGCAGGGGCTGCATTTCGGCCCGCTGGGCGAAAGCTGGGTGCATCTTTGCATCGACATGCAGCGCATGTTCGCCGAGGACACGCAGTGGCACACGCCGTGGATGCCGCGCGTCCTGCCCAATGTGGTCCGCGTCGTCGAACTCAACCCGGCCCGCACCATCTTTACGCGCTTCATCCCGCCCGAAACGGCTGACGACGTCGGCGGTGCCTGGCGGCGCTACTATGAGCGCTGGCACGGCATGACGCGGGCCGAGCTCGAGCCCGGGCTGATCGATCTCGTGCCCGAGCTCGCGCGCCACGTTCCGCCCGCCAAGATCGAGGACAAGCCGGTCATGTCGCCCTGGTTCGGCTCGCTCAATGCGCGGCTGCAGCAGGCGGGCGTCGCCGCCATCGTCGTCACCGGCGCCGAGACGGAAGTGTGCGTGCTCGCCACCATGCTTGGCGGCATCGACAGGGGCTACCGCATGGTGCTCGTCACCGACGCCGTCTGCTCAGGTGCCGACGAAACCCACGACGCCATGCTTCGCATCTATGAAAGCCGCTTCGGCATGCAGGTCGAAACCGTCACCACGGCCGAGCTCCTCGCCGCCCATGTCGACGGCGCCGTCGTCTAGATCGAACGATCTAGCGGGGGCGCCGTGCCCAGCGATGTGACTGAAAAATCCTGCGATCAGGATGCAATCAAGTCAGCAACGCTGGCTTGTATTTCAGTAAATGCGAGAGTTTCACTTGCAGCGCGGAAAAGTACACTTGGGAGGACTAAATGGGCGAGGCATTACCTCGGCGCGAAGTCTTGCTGGGCGGAGGGGCGGCTCTTACGGCGCTGATCCTCCTGCAATCCTCGCGGGCTTCGGCGTTTCCAACCCGGCCTGGCGAAGTCGTCATTGCCTGGCTCGATCAGCCAACCGAAAATCCCAATCCCTTCGGCATTCAGACGCAGCTGGTCTGGGAGGATCTCGATTCGTGGATCACGCCCAATGACGAGTTCTTTTCGATCTCGCATTTCGATCGTCCCGTCATCGACGCGGCGGACTGGAAGCTGGAGATTGGCGGGCTGGTCGAAACCCCGCTGCAATTGACCCTCGACGACATCAAGGCCCGCCCGGTGCGGGAAGTCGTCTTCACTATCGAGTGCTCGGGCAACCACGGCTTCCCGTTCTTCACGGGTGGCATCGGCAATGCCAGATGGGTCGGAACGCCCTTGGCCCCGCTGCTCGAGGAGGCCGGTATTAGCGACAATGGCAGGGAGGTCGTCTTCTGGGGGTCCGATGAGGGCGAGATCGCCATCCGCGACCTGACGTTCAAGCAGAACTTCGCGCGCAGCATGTCGCTTGCCGACGCGATGGCGCCCGACAACATCCTCGCCTACGAGATGAACGGCGAACCGCTGCCGGAGCCGAACGGCTTTCCATTGCGGCTGATCGCACCGGGCTGGTACGGCATCGCCAACGCCAAGTGGCTGAAGCGCATCGAGGTCCGGGATCGCCGGTTCGAGAGCCTGCTGATGGGGCGCGACTATGTGACGATCCGCGAGGAGGATCACGACGGCCAATCGGTCTGGGCGGAAACCTCGGTCGGCCGGTGGAACCTCAAATCCGCACCGGCCAAGGTGACCAAGGTCGGCGCCGACTTTCGCATCGTCGGGGCCGCCTGGGGCGGCGACGTCGATCGCGTCGAAGTCAGGATCGACGACGGCGAGTGGCAGGAGGCGACGATCGATCCCGGCGAGGCCGCGGAGTATGCCTGGCTGATCTGGTCCTATGACTGGCCCGATGCCGCGCCCGGCCAGCATTCGGTCACCTCGCGCGCCATCGACCGCAACGGCAATATGCAGCCGGCCATGGACGACCCGCTCATCGCCAACAAGCACACCTATTGGGAGAGCAACGGCCAGGTGACGCGCCAGGTCATGATCGAGTAAAGGCTGGCGCTCGCCGAAGGCTAGGCGGCGCCTGCGAGCGCCAGCACGAAGCGGAAGACGAGCGTGCCTTCGCACCACATGGGGAAGTTCGTCCCCCATTTGTTGTTGTAGAGATTGAAGCGCACGCCCCGCCCGTAGTCGGGGATTTCCGGCTGGAACGGCATGAACGGCGCGCCGGCGGGCGCGACGAGGGCACAGTCGAGCGGCGTCACGGTCAGCATGCGGCCACCGAGCCCGGCCCGCACCGCTTCGACCGCCTGCAACTGCCCGCCGCCGCGACGCACGATGTTCCCGCCCTCGAGCCACAGCCCCAGCTTGCGCAGCGACCAGCCCGTGGCGCCGGCGGGCGTCAGCGACAGGAAGCCGGCTTCCGGCATGCGGTTGGCCGGCTTGTCGCGGAGGATCAGGGCGATCTCCACCCGCTCCCCGGCAATGTCGCGCAGCCGGATTTCGACGCGCGGCGGCGCCCCCAGCTCCGTACTGGCGGTGGCCGGCATATCGGCGCAGCCGCTGCCCCGGTGGATCGGCGCGAACACGGCGGTGCGCGCGGTGCGGGCCGTGGCCAGCCCCGGCTTGTCGTGGTCGAAAATCGCCCATTCGGCGCGATGCTGCAGATAGCTGTCGAGGTGCCGCTGCAGTTCAGTCGAGTCGTAGCTCTCGTGCCGATAGCCGAGCAGCGAGCCCGCGGCGCCGGCGATGCGCGTGCCGTCCGGCGCGGTCAGTTGCACGACGTCGCCGCTGGCCGCGTCGAGCTCGGCGCTCCAGCCGCCGTCGCTGAGCACCGTTCCGGGCCGCGGCTCGGCCGCTGGCGGCGGCGCCAGGACGGCGAGCGCCGCGTCGGCGGCGGCGCGATCGGCCGGCGCCAGCGCCTCGAGCGCCGTCGCGATATAGCCGCGCTGCTCGGCCCATGAGTGCTCGGCGAAGCCGAAGCGGTAGTCGTTCCGCCGCGCCGCCTCGAAAGCGGGCCGGTCCCATGCGGTCTCGTCGCGCAGATAGGTCTTGATGTCGACGCCCCAGGTGTGTTCGGCAACCATCGCGAGCCCGCGCCCGAAGGCCCGCCGCTCGGGCGTCACCTCGTCGAACCCGTCATGGAGCCGCCCAAGCGCGCGGAACTGCGCGAGCTTCAGCGGATCGCTTGCGGTGCCGTGTATCCAGCTGTCGCCGATCTCGGCCGTTACCACCGGGAACTCTGCCCGTCGCGCCCACATCTGGGCCCCGAACGCATCCAGCGTCGACGCGCAGATCTCGGCGTCGGGATGGGCATGCTGCAGGCTGCGCAGCACGTCCACCGTCTGCCCCACGCTTTGCGGTCCGATATTGTCGGCGGTATGGGCGAAGCTCAGGCCGATCTCCGGGCCGGCCGGAAAATCCGTCTCGCCATACGAGCCCTGATACATCACCACCACTTCCGCGCCGCCGGGCGCGCGCCAGCGGAAGATCGGCGGCACGTCCGGCACCGGGCTTGCCGTGTTGACGCCCAGGTGAAGGAACCTGATTCCAGCCGCCGCCAGCAGCGGCACCATGCCCAGCGTATGGCCGGGCACATCCGTCATCTTGGCCGCCGTCGTCGTCCTGCCGAAGCGCCGGTCGAGCTCCGCGCTGTAGCTCAGGCCGGTGCGGAACAAACCCGGCGACATCAACTCGGTATGCGTGGTGAAGGGCAGCCCGTGCCAGGTGATGAGGCCGCGCTCGATGGCCCGTTCGAGCCGCCCGACCTTGTCCGCATCCTGCGTGGCGAGATGGTCGTGGATCAGCCAGGCGCCGGTGGTCCAGATGAAGGCGGGCCGGTCCGGGTTCTCGGCGAAGAAGTGCTCGGCCGTCGCGATCGCCTGCGGAATGAACTGCTCATGATACTGGCGCCTGACGCGCGCCGCATGGTCGGTGAAGCCGATGTCGAGATGCGTCTTGAAGACGAGGTGAATGGTCCGCCCGGTCATGGAGTGATCAGCCGACCGTGCCGCGTACAACGAGCGTCGTGTGCAGCGTCTCCTCCAGCGCCGGCGCCCCGGGCTCATTGAGCCGCCTCAGGATCAGCCGCACCAGCGCCCGCACCCGCTCGTTCAAATCGAATTTCACCGTGGTGAGGTCGTAGCTCTTCCAGTGCGACTGCGCGATGTCGTCGAAGCCCACGACCTTGACGTCCTCGGGCACGCGCAAGCCCAGCTCGTGCCGGAGCGCGTCGATGACGCCGAAGGCGCCTACGTCGTTGGCGGCGATCACCGCGTCGGCGCCGCCGCCTACGCGAAACAGGTCGAGGGTCGCGGCATAGGCCGTCTCATAGCTGAAGTCGCCGGGCACGATGACCGGCGGCTTCATCCCGCGCCTCGCCATCACGGTGCGCAGCATCTTTTCGCGCGCCGTATTGGAGCGCGACCGCGCGGCCCCCGACACATAGGCGATGCGCCTGACGCCATAGCCCTGGAGCAGCGCCACGGCCTGGTCGATGCCGGTATCCTGCAGCACGTTGAGCCGGTCGTGCAGCGGCGCGGTATCGTCTTCGTCGTCGCCGCCCGGGTGCGGATAGTGCACATAGATCGGCACCGCCCGGTCGAGAAAGCGCGCCAGCGTCGTGGGCTTCACATTCTCGACGAAGGCGATCACCGAATCGGGGTTGAAGCCCCGCATATTGGCGAGCAGCTTTTCGTCCATGCTGTAGTCGGTGCGCGTCTTGAACAGCAGCGTCGCAAAGCCCTCGTTCTGCAGCGCAGTGGTCAGCGCGTCGATCTCCTGGCTTTCCCAATAGCTGCACACATCGGGCACGATCACGCCGACGAGGTGCGTGCGGCCGCTCACCAGCGCCCGCGCCGCGCGGTCCGGCGTGTAGTTGAGTTCCTGCGCAATTTTCAGGATCAGCTCGCGTTTTTCCGGCTTCAGCGAGGTGTGGGAGTTGAAGGCGCGCGAGACCGCCACCCGGGACACATTGGCCCGGCGCGCCACCATCTCGGCCGTGGCGCGGGGTGGCTTGGCTTTCGGCAAGGTCGTCACTCGGGCCCCCAGATATGAACACGCGTACAACTTATCCCCAGAGGACAAGTGCCGGCGCCGGCGCGGTCTGAAACCGGCCGTCGCCTCTGATACATGACATTGTTATGAAACTGTAGGGGCCGGATAGTCCAGTCCGGAGGGTGCGCAGGGCCGTGCTCACCGCATGATATTGAAAACGTGTTCAACATAGTGTCATAGTCCCGCGATATCCTGGGAGGAAGGGATGCCGGCTGCGGCCGGACGACAACGATTGAGGGAGGTCACTATGAAGACGGTTCTCGCAACCGGTCTTGCCGCGCTTGCGGCCACGATGCTCACCACCACCGCGTTCGCGCAGGATCTGCGCATCCTGTCCGCCGTCGTCGGCGGCAAGGACGCTGCCGAGCACGAGCAGTTCGTCAACGAACTCGAGCAGCATCTCGGTCTCGACATCGAAATGGTCAAGCCCGAGGCCGACTACAACAACGTGCTGTTCACCTCGCTCGCGAGCGGCGAGCAGTACGACCTCGTTTATGGCGACTCCTCGATGCTCGCCAATTTCGTCGAGCAGGGCGCCATCATGGACGTCACCGATCTGGTCGCGGCCTCGCCGGTGCTTTCGGATGAATCGGTGATCCCCGCCGGCGAGTGGAAGCTGTTCGACGTCGATGGCCGCAAATGGGCGGTTCCGAACAAGTTCGAGGGCGGCACGCTGCCCATCGTGCGCGCCGACTGGCTGGCCGAGTTCGGCATGGACGATCCGGTGACGCTCGACGACTGGGTCGCCTATTTCCGCAAGGCCAAGGAGGAAAAGGGCGCCTACGGCCTGTCGACATCGGGCCTCTACGACATCCAGGGCTTCATGTCGGCGGCCGGCGTCAAGGCAGGCTACGTCATCGGCGAGGACGGCAAGCGCACGATCCCCTATGCCACGCCGGCGGCGGCCCCGATCTATGACTGGTTCGCAGGCCTCTCCAAGGAAGGGCTGCTCGATCCGGCCTTCCCGACCAACGGTTCGGGCGATTTCCGCAACCTGTTCATGACCGACCGCGCTGCCGCCGTCACCTATTGGGACGCCTGGGTGGGCCTGTTCAACAACATCATGGCCACCGACCATCCCGAATCCTCGTTCGAGGCGAAGGGTGTCAACGGGGTGCCGGGCCCGGACGGCAAGGTCATCCTGCGCCGCGGCAATGCCTCGCTCTGGTTCATTCCGGCCAATGCGGCGCATGTCGAAAATGCCATCAAGTTCCTCGAGTTCTGGCATTCCGAGCCGGGCTATGTCATGGGCACGCTCGGCATCAAGGATGTCGACTACACTGTCGATGCCGACGGCAATTACCAGCTGACGGACCAGGGCAAGGCACATGGCCTCGACCATGGGTCGCCGCGCGTCGACTCCACCACCTGGGAGAACCCCTTCGGGGCGCTGCCGGGCGTCGAGGAGGCACAGGCGATCATCCTCGACAACAACGCTACGGTCGAAAACCTGCCGTCGAGCTGGACCGACGCCCAGGCGATCGTCCAGAAATACGCCTACCCGGCGATGCTCGGCGAGATCAGCGGCGACGAAGCCGTGGCCAAGATGGACGAAGAGCTTCGCGCTGCGGGTCTCATCGACTAGGTTCCTCCTGCCACTGCACTCCGCGGCTTCGGCCGCGGGGTGCGGATGGTTACCGGGTGAGCGTGAATGGCGGCTGAGGAAGTTGTACGGGCAGAGGTGGCGCGGCGCGCCGCGCCCGCATGGCGGGACCGCTTCGTCTCCGGCCTGCGCCGGTACTGGGTCCTCTACCTGCTGATTGCCCCCGTCCTCATCTATTTCGCGATCTTCGTGTTCTATCCCATGGGCCAGGGCATCTTCCTGTCCATGCAGAAGGCCGGGCTACTGGGGCCGCGCGGCTTCATCGGCCTCGAAAACTACGACAAGATGTTCGCCAGCCAGAAGGTCTGGCAGGCGATCGTCAACACCATCGTCATCGCCGGCGGCATCACCCTGTTCGGCACGCTCCTGCCTATCGTCCCGGCGATCGCGCTGGCGGAAGTGACACCGATGTGGCTCAAGCGTTCGCTGCAGACCGTCATCTACACGCCCTACCTGCTCTCCTGGGTCATCATCATCGGCATCTGGGCCAATACGCTTTCGCCCATCGGGCTGGTCAATTCGGCCCTGCTGGGCCTTGGCGTCATCGACCAGCCGATCCTGTTCTTCGCCCATCCCGACTGGGCGCGGCCACTGCTCATCAGCCAGACCGTGTGGCGCGACATGGGCTTTCACGCCCTGATCTATTACGCGGCGCTCCTGTCGCTCAATCCAGACATCATCGATTCGGCCGAGCTCGACGGCGCCAATGGCTGGCAGAAAATCCGCGACCATGTGCTGCCGCACCTCAGGCCCATGATCGCCGTGGTGTTCATCATCATCCTCCAGGGGTCGCTGCACACCTTCGATTCCGCCTTCCTCATGCTCAATGGCCGCACAGCCGAACAGATCACCACGCTCTCCATCTATTCGTATGAGCGCGGCCTGCTGCAGTTCGATCTGGGCATGGCCAGCGCAGCGGGCGTGGTGCTGCTCGCGCTCTGCCTGCTGGTGGCGCTCCTGACCCGGCTGTTCCTTCCCAACGCGACGAGGATGTGATGCTGCGCAGCCCGGGCGTCCGCTTCTTCTCCTACGCCGTGTTGCTGCTGCTGGCGGCGACAATGATCGTGCCGCTGTGGAGCGTCGTCGCCACCTCGCTCACCACCAAATATGCCAGCCTCCAGCCCGGCATCATCATGTGGCCCGATCCGTTCTCGCTCGAAGGCTATGTGACGCTGTTCAACCGGCTGCGCTTCATCGTGCCGTTCATCAACACCATGATCGTCACCGTCTCGGGCACGCTGCTTCACGTTCTGCTCGCGGCGCTCGGCGGCTATGTGCTGGCGCAGCCGAGCCTGCCCGGCCGCCGCATCATCGCCGCCACCATCCTGCTGACGCTCACCATTCCCTCGCACGTCATCCTCGTGCCGCTGTTTGTGGTGTTCAAGCAGCTCCACCTGCTCAACACCCTCACCTCGCTGGTCATCTCCAATCTCGTCTCGGCCTTCTCGATCCTGTTGATGAAGACCTATTTCGAGCAGGTGCCGCGCGAGCTCATCGAATCGGCGCGCATGGACGGCGCCTCGACCTTCGCGCTGATGCGCGACTTCTACTTTCCGCTGGCGTTGCCGGGCATCGTCACGGTCGCCGCGTTCCAGATCGTCTATCGCTACAACATGTTCATCGAGCCGCTGCTCTACATCAACGATCCCAATCTCACGACGCTGCAGATCGCGCTCAAGTCGGTGATCATCTCGGAGGGCTCGACCTCCACCAATGACTACATCGCACCCAATGTCATGATGGCGGGCATCGTCGTCGCGCTGGTGCCTCTGCTCATCTTCTATCCGTTCATGCAGCGCTATCTGCTCCGCGGGCTGACGGTCGGCGGAGTCAAGGAATGAACGATACGCTCGCGCCGGTTCGCGGGCAGCAGGTCAGCGTCCACGTCACCCGCGCCGACCAGCAGGCCCACCCCTATTACTACATCCCGTTCGACGTCCCGGCGGGGACGACGCGCATCGATGTGACCATGACCTATCCCAAAGCGGCCGATTGCGTCATCGATCTGGGCGCGTTCGACCCGCGCGACACCGGCTACCCCACGGCCGAAGGGTTCCGTGGCTGGAGCGGCGGCGCGCGCGACCGGTTCTTCATCGCCACCGACGATGCGACGCCGGGCTATGTTCACGGCGAGATTCCGGCCGGCCGCTGGAACGTCATTCTTGGACTCTACAAGGTGCCCGAGGCGGGCTGCGACGTCAGGCTCACCATCGCGCTCGATGCCGGGGCCAGAGCCCTTGCCCCGCAGCCGGCACGGACGTTCCCCGTGCGAGCCGGAGCCGGGTGGTACAAGGGCGACCTCCACTGCCACACCTTTCACTCCGACGCCAGGGGTTCGCCCGAGGTGCTGCATCAGGCGGCGGTGCAGGCGGGGCTCGATTTCCTTGCCGTCGCTGACCACAACACCATCACCCAGCGGCGCTATTTCCATCCCGCCTCGTCGCCCGACCTCGTCTTCGTGCGCGCCATGGAGGTCACCACCGCGGTCGGTCATGCCAATGTCTATGGCGTCGACGAGTGGATCGACTTCCGCATGACTCGGCCGTCCGACGCCCACACCCTGGCGCGCCTCGTCCACGAGAAGGGCGGGCTGCTCTCGATCAATCACGACAAGCCGGACATTCCGTGGGACTACGAGTTCCCCGAGGCCGATTGCCAGGAGCCGTGGAACGGCACCTGGATGACCTATAACTGGGTCGCGCTCGAGCGCTATCAGCAGCGGCTGGCCGCCGGCCGGCAGTTGTCGGCGATCGGCGGCTCGGACTACCACCAGCCGTCCCGGCTGCAGCCCGAGGGGCCGCTCGTTCTCGCTCGCCCGACCACCGTGCTGTGGCTCGACGAGCTCTCTGAGGCCGCCATTCTCGCCGCCATGAAGGCGGGCCGCGGCTACATCACCGAATCGCCGACCGGCCCTTCGCTCATCCTCACCGTCGACGGCCAGCCGATGGGCGCGACGGTGCGCGGGGCGCGGCGGGGAGAGGTGGAGGTGGAAGGCGCCAAAGGCGACCGGCTGGTGTGGATCGACGCCGGCGGCGAGATCGGTTCGGCCCCGATCACTGCCGATAGGTGGCGGCACGAGTTCCCCCTCGATGGCGCCCGCCGCTTTGTGCGGGCCGAAATCGTGGCCGAGGCGAGCCGCGAGCGCCTCCTGGACGAGGTCGCCGCCGCGATTGGCGGGGTGGACCGCCGCCGCGGCGAGGTGACCGCCCAGCCGCTCCGCCGTGCCCTCGGCAATCCGGTCTATCTCGCGCCCTGACGCTCCTTGGCCGGCAAACCGCCGACTTTTGGCGCGCCGGGGCCCGATTTTCCCGCTACATTCACCGCGTTTTGGCAGGATTTCACCTGCCCTGCGCCCCCGCGCCGGCTTGACTTATCGGCCCACGAGCCTAAGTGAACGCGGCTTTTCCACGGCTATTGGCAATGACCTCACTCTGGCTGCACGTCCGGCCCCTCCTGTCGACCTTCGTGCGCTACATGCACATCAGCTACCTCGAGGCGAAATCGGACTATGAAGGGACAGTGCTGGGAATCCTGTGGATTCCGGCTTCTACCCTGATCTTCTCGGCCCTGCTCGGGCTCGTATTCCGCAATCCAGGGACCCACTCGCCTGCCGAATTCTATCTCTATGTCCTCGCAGGATATGCGGCGTGGAACTTCATTTCGGATTCAATCAGCGGCAGCACGAATATCATTCAGAACCGGCTGGGATTCGCCGTTCATAACGGGCTGTCGCTGCCCGGCCTCTTCGCCAAGGTCGTGGGCGATCGCTTCTTCGAGTTCGGTCTGAACGTGTTGTTGCTGGTGCTGTCGGTCATCGTGTTTGCACCAACGCACTTTGGCTACAACACATTGCTGATCTTTCCGCTCATCGGGCTGTTCGCCATCACTGCGCTTGCGGTGAGTTATCTGGTGAATCTGGTGACGATTCAGTTCCATGACCTTGTCAACGTCATCAAGACGGCAATGCGCTTCTTATTCTTCGCGACGCCAGTCTTCTGGGCGGCCGAGGAACGCGGGGACGTCAGGGCGCTGTTGGAGATGTACAACCCTGTGGCTTATTATCTGCACATTACGCGCCAGGTGTTCGGTATCGAGCCGATTGCTTGGGAGAGCTGGGCCGTGGCGACAATCATCACTGCCATTATCTGCGTTGCCGGTCTCATCGCCTATCGGCAGAGCAATGCCTTCGTGCGAAATCTCAAATAGCCATGGCAAGCATCGACATCGAGAACGCGTCCGTCAGCTATTTCCTTCGCCAGAAGGTCGAGGGCAAGCGCCGTAGTCTCGCGCGCGGATCCGTCGGGGCAAATATCGTCACCTCCGGCAACCATCTCGAAATCCAGGCTCTGCGAAACGTGACGCTGCATATCAAGTCCGGTGATCGCGTAGGCCTGATCGGCATGAATGGATCCGGAAAATCCACATTGCTGCAACTATGCGCGGGCGCCTTGTCGCTGCAAGGCGGATCCATAGCAATCGACGGGCGCGTCAGCCCTCAATTTTCGCTTGGTGCCGGCATCAGGCGGCAGTTGAGTGGGCGTCGAAACGCCGAACTGAAATGCCTCTACATGGGTATTCCGCAGCGCTCCATTCCCGACCGGGTCGAAGAGATGAAGTCGCTGAGCGGCCTCGGCGGCTTCTTCGAATTGCCGGTCTCCACGTACTCGGCTGGTATGCGGTCACGTCTCGTCATGAGTATGATCCGGCTCGTGCGCTCCGAAATCCTCGTCATGGACGAATGGATCGGGACGGCCGACGGTACCGTCAGTAAGAGTGTCAGTCGGCTCATGACAGACCTTATCGAATCCTCATCGATCCTCGTGCTAGCCAGTCACGCCGAGCGCCTGCTCAAACGCTGGGCGCAGACCTTGGTTTGGCTTGATGCGGGCGAGGTCAAGGGCGTCGGGCCGTTCAACGAAATTTATCCTGAGTATCGCCGTATGCTCGAAGCCACCAATGATGGCGCTTAACGACGCTCGGCATCGCCGCCCGCGAGCAGGCGGATGGCTTCGGCGAGTTCGACGCGCCACAGCCGCAGTTGCACGCCAATTGCCGTCAGCCTCTGGCGCATCGGGTAGGGGGCGCGAATGAACCGCCATGCGGGGATGAGCGGCGCGCCGATCGTCCTGAGCAGAAACACGGCGCGACGCCGAGCCGATCCCGCCGCGACCTGGCCGCCCAATACCCTCCGGCTCTTGACCGCCAGCGCCTCCCAGGTGTCGCGCGCCGGGTGATCGGCCCGCGCCTCGGGAACAAAGCGGACTTTTGCTCCGCGCGCGACAGCGCGACGACAGAATTCCGCATCACCACCGGAGAGCCGGGTGCCGTCGAAGCCACCAACCCTGCGGAAGAGATCTGCCGACACGGCGAGGTTGGCAGTGGCGCCGTAGCCGCGGCTGACATAGCGCTCCTGCGGAATCCCGCGGATCATGTCATAGATCTCGTAGGCATTGGGTGGCTCGCCCTGTGACCGCACCTCTACACGGCCCACCAGAATTGTATCGGCGCTCGTCCCCGCCGCCGCTGCAGCGAGCGCGTTGAGCCAGCCGGGTTCGGGCAGACAGTCGGCATCGGTAAAGGCGAACCAGTCGGCGCGGGCCTCGGCTGCCGCCGCATTGCGCGCCGCGTACGAGCCGGGCATGGCGCAGGTCACCACGCGCACGTTCCCGGCAAGGCCATCGGGCGGCGCAAAATCACGAGAGCCGTTGTCGACGAGGACCACCTCAAACCGCTCCTGCGCGAGTGTTTGCGCTCGCAGTCGCGCCAGGAGCAGAGGTACGAGGTCCCATTGCTCATAAATCGGCACCAGGACCGAGAAGCGCAGCGCCAAGGTCAGGCCTGCTGCCGTTCGCCGCGGCCGATGGCGAAATAGTCGAAGCCTTGGGATTTCATGAAGGTGGGGTCGTAAATGTTGCGCCCGTCGAAGATCACGGGGCGCCGGAGCTGGGTCCTGATGGCGCCGAAATCGGCCGACTGGAACACCCGCCATTCGGTGGCGATGATCAGCGCGTCGGCGCCTTTCAGGGCTTCCTCGCGCGTGCCGACCAGGTCGAGGTCGTCGCGCACGCCATAAATGCGGGCCGTCTCGTGCATCGCTTCGGGGTCGTAGGCGCGCACCTTGGCGCCCGCCGCCCACAGCGCTTCCATGATCACGCGCGCCGGGGCCTCGCGCATGTCGTCCGTGTTCGGCTTGAAGGCGAGGCCCCACAGCGCGAAAGTCTTGCCCTTGAGGTCGCCGCCGAAATATCGTTCTACCTTTTCGAACAGCACCTGCTTCTGCGCGGTGTTGCGTGCTTCGACCGCCGACAGCACCGTCGGCGTGACGCCGGCCTTCTCGGCCGTGCGAATCAGCGCCTGCACATCCTTGGGGAAGCACGAGCCGCCATAGCCGATGCCGGGATAGATGAAGCTGTAGCCGATGCGCGGATCAGAGCCGATGCCCTTGCGCACCCATTCGATGTCGGCGCCGAGGCTTTCGGCGATGATGGCCATTTCGTTCATGAAGCTGATCTTGGTGGCCAGCATGCAGTTGGCCGCATATTTCGTCAGTTCGGCGCTGCGCACATCCATGACGATCATCTTCTCATGGTTGCGGTTGAACGGCGCATAGAGCTGGCGCAGCGTGGCCTCGGCGCTTTCGCTCGAGGTGCCGACGATGATGCGGTCGGGACGCATGCAGTCGGCTACCGCCGAGCCCTCCTTGAGGAATTCGGGATTGGAAACGACCTCGTAGCTGAGCTGCTTGCCCGCGGCGGCGAGGGCCTTGCCCACCACCTCATGAACGAGGTCGGCGGTCCCCACCGGCACCGTCGATTTGTTCACGATGATCTGCGGCTGGTCCATATGCTCGGCGATGGATCGCGCAACGGCGGTCACATATTGCAGGTCGGCCGAACCGTCCTCGTCGGGCGGCGTGCCAACGGCGATGAACTGGATTCCCGCATGCTGGACGCCGGTCTTGGCGTCGGTGGTGAAGTGGAGGCGGCCCTCCTTGAGGTTGCGGTCCACCAGCGCGTCGAGATCGGGCTCGAAGATTGGAATATTGCCTGCCTTCAGCCCCTCGATTCGTTCGGCATTGACGTCGACGCAGAAAACATCGTGGCCCGCCTCGGCCAGAACAGCCGCCTGCACCAGGCCGACATAGCCAATACCGAACACAGTAACTCTCATGACAATCCCTTGGCGAAAGGCCGAGTTTGCCGGCAACGCTTAGTGTTGACACAAAGGATGCACAAGCCCCATCTGCCCCAAGCCGGTCTGCCCGCGGAGTGATTGTTCTTGAACATCTGGCTGGTGCGCGATCTCGAGCCGATCCCCAGCGATCCGGGCGGCCGCCGCCTGATGCGCGCCGGCATGCTGGCCGAAGCCCTGGCGAAGCGCGGCCACGCCGTGACCTGGTTCACTTCGAGCTTCGATCACTATCAGAAGCGCCAGCGAACGCGGCGGGACCGTACCGAGCGCCCCCTGCCCAATCTGATCGTCGAAATCTTCCGCGGCCGGGGCTACCGTCGCAATGTCAGCCTCGGGCGCATCGCGCACAATCGCGGCTTTGCGCGACGCTGGCTGGCGCATGCCGCGGCGAGCGAATTGTTGCCCGATATCATCGTCACCGACGTGCCGACCACCGAGGCAGCGCAGGCCGTGGTGCACTTCGCGCGGCCCCGGGGAATCCCGACTGTGCTGTCGATCCGCGACCTGTGGCCGGATTTCTTCGTGGATTATCTGCCCGCGCCGCTGCGGCTGATCGCCCGCCCTTTCGTGCTGCCGCTCGAGCGGCAGGTGCGCGAGGCTTCCGCCGGGGCAACCAGCCTTGTCGGCATTTCGGAAGCGTATCTTGACTGGGGTCGCCGGAAGGGACGCCGGGCACCGGGCGAGCTCGACCGGGTCTTCCCGCTTGCCTACGCGGCGCGGCCTCGCCCCGACGCTGAAGCCATCGCGGCCTACCGCCGCCGGCTGCAATTCGGGGACAGGACGCTCGTCAGCTTCGTCGGCTCATGGGGCCGCACCTACGATCTCGAGCTGGTGCGCGCCGCGGCAGGGCAACTCGCCGCGCGCGCGGATATCGGCTTCGTCGTCGCCGGTGACAGCGATACGCAGCCAGCCCTGCGCGATGCGTTCGCGAAGCTGCCCAATGTCGTGCTCACCGGCTGGCTCAGTGCCGACGAGATCGCGCTGCTGCTGAGCGCCAGTGCGATCGGCCTGCTGCCCTACCAGCCCCATGCGCCGCAAGGCCTGCCGAACAAGGTATTCGAGTACATGGCCTATGGCGCCTATCAGCTCGCGACGCTCGAGGGGGAGCTTGCGCCCTTCTATGCCGAAACGGACGCCGGAGAGACGGTTGGTCGCGACCTCGCCGCAGCGATCCCGGCGGCCCTGCCACGGGCGATCGATCCGCACAAGCGGGCCGAGCGCATCGCCCGGTTCGAACGGCATTACAGCGCCGCCGCGGTCTATGGCGGCATGGTCGAGCACATCGAGCACGTCGTCGCGGTCAGTAGACGTCCGCCTGGTAACGGCCCTCGCTCCTGAGCTTGCCGAGATAAGTCATGGCGGCCTCCGCGCTCATGCCGCCATGGACCATGGCCACGTCGCGGAAAGCTGCTTCAACGTCCTTGGCCATGCGCTTGGCGTCGCCGCATACATAGAAATGCGCGCCGCGTTCGAGCCAGTCCCAGAGCTCGGCGCCGGCCTCGCGGATACGCTGCTGCACATAGACCTTCTGCGCGCCGTCGCGCGACCAGGCGAGCGACAGCCTGGTGAGCACGCCCTGCTGCCGCAGCAGCTCCCATTCGTCGCGATAAAAGAAGTCGCATGTCTCCCGCTGGTGCCCGAAGAACAGCCAGGCGGGACCGGTGGCGCTTGTCGCCATGCGCTCGTGGAGGAAGGCGCGGAACGGAGCGACACCCGTGCCCGGACCCACCATCACGATCGGCGTCGCGCCGTCACGGGGCAGGGCGAATTCGTGCGCCTTCTGCACATAGACCAGAATCTCCTCGGCGGCTTCCATTCGCTCGTCGAACCAGGTCGAGGCGACGCCGAGCCGCGTGCGGCCGAGCGCCTCGTAGCGGACCGCGTCCACCGTCAGGCTCACGCGGCCGGGATTGGTGCGCGGAGAGGATGAGATCGAGTAGAGCCGCGGCTGCAGCGGCTCCAGCACTTCGATCAGCGCCTCCGGATCGGGGTGGATACCGGGGAACTTCTCCAGCGCGCCGAGCACGTCGAGCCCGTCCGCGTCGCCGTCGGGGTCCTCGCCGCGCGCCAGCGCCCTGGCCTTGCGCCGCCGCTCGCCACCGGTGAGATAGGAAATGAACTCGAACAGCGCATCGGGGGCCGCGCCCAGCGAGGTCCGCTCGATAAGCACCTGCCGGAACGGTTCCCCGGCGATCGGGAAATCGGGCGGAACGCCGATCGCGGCAATCACCGCATCGGCCAGCGCCGGATCGTTCCTCGGAAAGACGCCGAGGCTGTCGCCCACCTCATAGGCGAGTCCGGATTCGCTCAGGTCGATCTCGATGTGGTTGGTGACCTTTGCCGAGCCTTCGCCATTGAGCCGCGCGCGGCTCACGAAACGTGCCGCCACGGGGTGCTCTCGCGTATAGCCGGGACGGTTGTCTGCGGGCGCGACGGGCGCGGCGGCGGCCTTGGCTGCGACCGCGGCGGGGTCGATCACGCCGCCGCCCATCTCCTCGACCAGCGCCTTGAGCATGCGGGCGGTGGCCTTGCCGCCGGGCTGGCAGAGGTTGAGCCGCGGCTCGGCCTGCTCGTGGATGGCGCGCGAATAGTCGGCGCAATTGTAGCCGCATTGGCCGCAATCCTGCTGCGCCATCGCCGCCATCAGCTGCCATCGCACCGGCCGGTCGGCGGCCAGCGCCATGCGCTCCTCGATCGCCATGGCCGGGTCCTTCCACGGCGTCGACTGGTCCTCCTGCGGACCGGTTGGCGGCGCGTCCGGCGCCGGAGCGGGGAAGTCGTGCCGCAGCGCCTCGGCGAAGAAGCGATTGAGCCAGGCGCGCTGCGCGTCGGTAAAGGGCGCATCGGGCGCAATGATCTGGGGCGCGAAGTTGACGCTCATGGCGCCTCTTGTCCCGCGAGCCGCTTCAGCGCCTCGATCTCGTAGCGGCTTGCGAATTGCAGGAACGTCTCGTCCGGCCCGGCGCGGTTGCCGAGATAGACCGTGAGCAGCTTTTCGATCGCGGCGGGGCAGCGCTCCGCCTCGACATTGGTCCACAGCTCGCGCGCCAGCCGCGCGTCTCGCCCGGTGCCGCCGCCGACGAGGATGTGAAAGCCTTCGACCGGGTCCGCGTCCTCGTTGCGTGCCACCTTGGTGGCGAGCAGGCCGATGTCGCCGACATAGTGCTGCGCGCAGGAGTGATGGCAGCCGGTCAGATGGATGTTGATCGGCGTGTCGAGCGTGAGCCGGGCTTCGACATGGGCGGCGATCGCTTCGGCCGTGCCCTTGGTGTCGGATGCCGCGAACTTGCAGCCGGTATTGCCGGTGCATGAGACGAGCCCGGCCCGCAGCGGCGTCGCGGCGATGGCGAGGCCCAAAGCCTCGATCTCCGCTTTCGCTATGGCGACATTGTCGTCGTGAACGCCGGACAGAATGACGTTCTGCCACACGGTCAGCCGCAACTCGCCGTCGCCGAGCTGGCGCGCAATCGCGGCCAGTCCCCGCATCTGCGCAGCCGTCAGCTTGCCGCTCGGCAGCACGACGCCGATCCAGTTCAAATTCGGCTGCCTTTGTGGGTGGACGCCGATATGCGCCAGTCGGTCGGGCCGCGGTCGCTCCTTGATGCAGTCGTCGGGGATGCGCGCGAGCTTGCGCGCGAGCCGCGTCTCCACCTCCTCGATGAACTTGTCGAAGCCCCAGCGGTCGAGCAGATATTTGAGCCGCGCCTTGGTGCGATCGGTCCGGTCGCCGTGGTCGATGAAGACGCGCACGATGGCGTCGGCAATTTCGGTCGACTCTTCCGGCTTGAGATAGAGTCCCGTGGGCCTCGCGAAATCCTTGTGCCCGGTAATGCCGCCGAGCAGCAGACGGAACCAGACGCCCGGCTCCACACCGGCGCCCGCCACCACCTCCACTGCGGAAAAGCCGATATCGTTGGTATCCTCGAGCGTCGCGATCGCCCCGCCGCCGTCGAAGGCGACGTTGAACTTGCGCGGCAGGCCGTAGAGCGTGCGTGTGCTGAGCACATGGAAGTGCCAGGCGCGCGCATAGGGCCGCGTATCGAGCAGTTCCTGCGGATCGATCCCGGCCGTCGCGCTGCCCGTCACGTTGCGGATATTATCGGCGCCCGAACCGCGGGTCGCGAGGCCGAGATCCTGGATCGCCTCGAGCAGCGAGGGGGCGCGTTCCGCCGCGATCTCGCGGATCTGCAGGTTGGCGCGCGTCGTCACATGCGCGTAGCCGCCCCCATGCGTTTCGGCCAGCAGCGCCAGCCCCGCCATTTGCCAATGGTTGAGAATGCCGTTGGGGATGCGCAGCCGGCACATGAAGCTGTGCTGGTTCGGCGCCACGTAGAACAGCCCGTGCCAGCGCCAGCGGTAATTGTCCGCCGGCTTGGGGTAGCTTCCGGCGCAGGCGTCCGCTTTCAGCCGGCGATAGGCGTCGAGCGGATGCTCGTCGCGCTTGAATTTCTCCTGGTCCGTCAGCGTCTTGCCTTCGGCTTCGGTGCGGGCCATGGCGATTAGTTGCGGCGCGTCGGGACCGGTCGCCACCTCGACGGGACCGGTCGCCGCCACCACCGACCGCGCCGCGCGCATGCCGGCGACGAGTCCTTCGAGGTAGCGGCGCTGTTCGGGGGTAAAGTCGGCAGAAGCGGCGTCGGTCATTCGGCGGCCACCGTCACCGAGGGAGCCGCCTCCGCCGGCAGTTGGGCGCGGCCATTGGCAAGCCAATAGGCACAGGCGACGAAACCGGCGCCGGCGATGATGTTGCCGAGCGAAACCCAGAGCAAATTGTAGAACATGCCCCCGATCGTCACCGTCTCGGGGTGGTTGCCCAGCAGCGCCACGGCGAACAGGGTCATGTTCGCCACCGAGTGTTCGAAGCCGGAAGCGATGAAGGCGAACAGGCACCAGAACATCACGATCAGCTTGGCGACGTCGTTGGTCGTGCGCGCGCTCATCCAGATCGCAAGGCACACCAGCCAGTTGCAGAGGATGCCCTTGGCGACGAGGGCCAGCGGCGCCGCATTTATCTTGGCGGCAGCCGTCGTGAATGCCAGGTCGGCGCCTTCCTTGAGGATCGCGCCGCCGCCGCCTACCCAGAAGATCGTCGCAAGCGTCACCGCGCCCGCCAGGTTGCCGAGCCAGGTCATCGCCCACGAGCTTGCGAGGTTGCCCATGCTCGCCTTGCCCCTGAGCACCCCGAGCGTCATCACCATGGTGTGCCCGGTGAACAGTTCCGCTCCGGCGAACACCACCAGCGTCAGCGCCAGGGCGAAGGTCAGCCCCATGGCGAGCGGGCGGATGCCGGCGTCGAGCCCCTGGCCGATCGAGAAGATGGCGATGATGGCAAGGCCGATATAGGCGCCCGCCAGCATGCAGGCGATGAAGAAACCGAGAGGGTTTGAGCCGATGGCCTTGGCTTTCTTGGCGGCCGTTTCGGCAAACAGATCGATTGTATCGGAATACATCGGGCGTCCCCTGTTGAGCGTCGGCGCGACGCGGCAAATTGCGGTGTGGCGACCTGCAGACCGGGGGAGGGTCCGGTTGCGGCCGATAATCGAGCGTGGGAGGTTGCTCGTTCCTGGCGTTGCAGGAAGCATGCCAAAGGCAAAAATGATTTGGATTCAATGATTTAGGGAAAACTGTTTGCGAACAGACCGTTTCCGCGATGCTCAGAGAATAGGCAGTAACTTGTACCTGCCTAATTCGGCATCACTGGACAATCGATTGGCGCGCTTGCCCGACCCGGGGATTGCCGCCTAGCATGCCCTGCGAAAGAGGGCCTCCATGAACACCTACGATCTGAACGACCGTGTCGCCATCGTCACCGGCGGCGCCCAGGGTATTGGTCTTGCCGTCGTCGAGCGCATGCTCGAGTCTGGCGCCAGGGTCTCCATCTGGGACCGCGACCAGTCGGCGCTTGACGGCATCAATGCGCGCGGCGACGAGCGCATCCAGACGCTCAATGTCGATATCGGCGACCTGCCCAATGTCGAGGATGCGACCCAGCAGGTGCTCGGCCATTTCGGCAAGATCGACATCCTCATCAACAATGCTGCCATCGTCGGGCCCAACCGCACGACCTGGGAGTACGACCCGCAGGATTTCATGGACATCGTCCATGTCGGGCTCGTTGGCACGTTCTTTTGCTGCCGCACCATCGTTCCGCACATGATCGGCCAGAACTATGGCCGCATCGTTTCCACCGCCTCGATCGCCGGCAAGGAGGGAAATCCCGGGGCTCCCGCCTATGGGGCCATGAAGGCGGGCGTCATCGCGCTCACCAAATCGCTGGGCAAGGAGCTCGCCAAGTACAATATCGGCGTCAATTGCGTCACTCCGTCGGTTGCCGCCACCAAATCGGCGCTCGCCCAGGAGCAGGCGTTCATCGACATGATCCTTTCCAAGGTGCCTCGCGGCCGGTTCCTCGAGCTCGGCGAAGCCGCCTCGATGATCTGCTGGCTGGCGAGCGAAGAGAACTCGTTCACGACCGCCGGCGTGTTCGACCTTTCCGGCGGACGCGCGACGTACTAGAACGAGGGGCCATGCGGATCCTGGTCACCGGTGGCGCCGGGTTTATCGGCGCCAATTTCGTTGCGCATGTGCTGGCCGGCGAGGCGGAACGTGTCGTCGTGCTCGATGCGCTGACCTATGCCGGCAATCTCGCCAACCTCGCCGCTGCGCATCGCGATCCGCGCTTCCGCTTCATCCGTGGATCAATCCTCGACCGCGCGCTGGTCGAGGACATTCTCGTTGCCGAAGCCATCGACACGGTCGCCCATTTCGCCGCCGAGAGCCATGTCGATCGGTCGATCCGCGGGCCGGAAGCCTTCATCGAAACCAATGTCATGGGCACGCTGCGCCTGCTCGAAGCTGTGCGCGGTCATCTCGCCGTGCGGTCGGAGCAGCATGACCGCTTCCGCTTCCTCCACGTGTCGACCGACGAGGTCTTCGGCACGCTCGGTCCGGCCGATCCGCGGTTCTGCGAAACCACGCCTTACGCGCCCAACAGCCCCTATGCGGCGAGCAAGGCGGCGTCCGACCAGCTGGTCCGGGCCTGGCGCGAGACCTATGGCATCAACACGCTGGTCTCCAACTGCTCGAACAATTATGGGCCCTACCAGTTTCCCGAAAAGCTCATCCCGCTGGTGATCCACAATGGGCTGGCCGGCAAGCCGCTGCCGCTCTATGGCGACGGCCAGCAGATCCGCGACTGGCTGTACGTCGGCGATCATTGCGCGGCATTGGCGGCGATCATCGCGCGCGGCAGGCCGGGCCAGACCTACACCGTTGGCGGCAATGCCGAGCGCACCAACCTCGATGTCGTCGGCACGATCTGCGATCTGCTCGATCGGCATCGTCCGAAGACAGCCGGCTCCTATCGCGACCAGATCACCTTCGTCGCCGACCGCCCTGGCCACGATCGCCGCTACGCCATCGATGCAGGCAAGCTCACCCGCGAGCTCGGCTGGCAACCGGAACGCGATTTCACTTCGGGCATCGAAGCCACGGTGCTGTGGTATCTCGACAATGACGAGTGGGTCCGCAACGTGACGTCGGGCGCCTATCGCGACTGGGTCGCGGAGCAATACGCGTGAAGCTGCTGCTGCTCGGCCGCAACGGCCAGGTCGGGCGCGCCCTGTCGCCGCTGCTGCCGCAACTTGGCGACACCGTCGCGCTGGGCCGGGACGATGTCGATTTCGTGCGCCCCGCCGATCTCGCCGAGCGCATCCGGCGCGAAGCGCCGGACGTCATCGTCAATGCTGCCGCCTATACCGGCGTCGATGCTGCCGAGGACGATCGCGATCATGCTTTCCGCGTCAATGCCGAAGCGGTGGGCGCCATCGGAGAGGCGGCGCGCAGCGTTGCCGCCTTCGTTCTCCATTACTCGACCGACTTCGTGTTCGACGGCTCCAGGCCCGAGCCCTATCGCGAGACCGACGAGCCCCATCCGCTCGGCGTCTATGGCGAAAGCAAGCTGGCGGGCGAGCAGGCGCTCCAGCAAAGCGGCGCCGTCCATGCAATCGTGCGCATCAGTTGGGTCTATTCGACCGGCGGCAAGAACTTCCCGCTGTCGATCCTCAATCTCGCGACGACGCGCGACCGGCTCGACGTCGTTGCCGACGAGGTCGGCGCACCGACCTCGGCCCTTCTCGTCGCCGACGCCACCATCGCGATGCTACGCCAGATCGTTGGCAATCGCGGACTCGGTGGGCTCTATCACCTCGCGCCGAGCGGGGTCGTCAGCCGGCATGCTCTCGCGCAGTTCATTGTCGCCGAGGCGCTGGCTGCCGGCGCGACACTGCGGCTCGACCCCGACGCGATCGCGCCGATTGCCGCCAGTGCCTGGCCGAGCAAAGTGAGCCGGCCCGCCAGTTCGGTGCTCGATACCACCAAATTCCGCACCACCTTCGGCATGCAATTGCCGCCTTGGCAGGAGGGCATAAGGCAGTTGATAAAGACGCTGAGGGCAGGGGGACGGCTATGAGCCGCAAGGGCATCATCCTCGCCGGCGGATCAGGCACGCGGCTGCTGCCGGCCACGGCGCCGGTCAGCAAGCAATTGCTGCCGGTCTATGACAAGCCGATGATCTATTATCCGCTTGCGACGCTCATGAGCGCCGGGATCCGCGACATCCTCATCATCTCGACGCCGCACGATCTGCCGCTGTTCGAGCGGCTGTTCGCGAATGCCTCGCGCTGGGGGCTCGATCTCAGCTTCGCGAGCCAGCCCAAGCCCGAGGGTATCGCGCAAGCGTTCCTCATCGGCGCGGCGTTCATCGGAGGCGATCCCGCGGCGCTGATCCTGGGCGACAATCTGTTCTTCGGGCACGATCTGCCGGCGATCATGCGCCGGGCCGACGCGACGCCTGCCGGTGCGACGATCTTCGTCCACCACGTCACCGATCCCGAGCGCTATGGCGTCGCGGCTTTCGACCCCGGCGGGCGGGTGCTCTCCATCGAGGAGAAGCCGAAGGCGCCCAAGTCGAACTACGCCGTCACCGGGCTCTACTATTACGATGCCGATGTCGTCGGCCTCGCGCGATCCCTGACGCCCTCGGCGCGCAACGAACTGGAGATCACCGATCTCAACCTGCGCTATCTCGAGCGCGGTGCGCTCAGCGTCGAAATCCTCGGTCGCGGCTTTGCCTGGCTCGATACCGGCACGCACGATTCCCTGCTCGATGCCGGGCAGTTCGTCGCCACCATCGAGAAGCGGCAGGGCCTCAAGATCGCCTGTCCCGAGGAGATCGCCTGGCGCAATGGCTGGATCGGCGACGATGCGCTGCTCGAGCTCGCCGCGCCGCTGAGGGCCTCGGGCTACGGCCGCTATCTCGCCGAGTTGGTGGAGGAGCGCAAGTGAGGGCGACGCCGCTCGAGTTGCCCGACGTGCTGCTGATCGAGCCACGCGTCTTTGCCGACGAGCGCGGCTGGTTCTACGAAAGCTTCAACGCGCGCAGCTTCGTGGAGGCCACCGGCCTCGAGGTCACCTTCGTCCAGGACAATCATTCGCGCTCGGTCCGCGGCGTGCTGCGCGGGCTTCACTATCAACTCCCGCCTTCCGCACAGGGCAAGCTGGTGCGCGCCGTTGCTGGGGCCATCTTCGATGTCGCCGTCGACATCCGCCGCTCTTCGCCGGCGTTCGGCCGCTGGGTCGGGGCGACGCTCAGCGCGGGCAATAAACGCCAGCTCTTCGTGCCCGCCGGCTTCGCCCACGGCTTTGTCGCCCTCGAGGACGGCACCGAGGTGCTCTACAAGACCACGGCCTATTACGACAAGGCTGCCGAGCGGGCGATCCGCTGGGACGATCCCGATCTCGCCATCGGCTGGCCGCAGGACGTGCCGCCGCTTCTGGCGGCCAAGGATGCCGCCGCCCCCGCTTTCGCCGCCGCCGAACTGTTTGCCTGAGCGCCCACAAAGCTCCGCGGGGTGGCCACAAACGCGCCTTCCTCCCGTCGGCATCGGCGTGTTAGCGTCGAGCCAGTGACGACCGCGTTTGGGGGATCTTTGATGCGATTGAAGCAGCTTGCCGGCCTCGGGGCCGTGGCATTGATCGTGGCCATGAGCGCAACGAGCGCGCTCGCCCAGGAGCAGCGCCGTTACTCGACCGGCGCCACGCCGACCCCGCCCGAGCGTCTCGCGCAGCTTCCCGAGGCGCCCGTCTATCGCGATTTCCTCCCGCAGGCGGTCGACCTGTCGCGCTACATGCCGGCCGTAGGCGACCAGCTCAATCAGGGGTCCTGCGTGGGCTGGGCCACCGCCTATGCGGCGCGCGCCTATTACGCCTACCAGGTCGAGCACCGCGACATCTCCGACACCGCCAACATCCCGAGCCCGGCCTGGATCTTCAACATCATCCACCTGGGCAATGACTGCAATCAGGGCTCCTACGTTCCCGATGCGATGGATGTGCTGAGGAAGGGCGCGCCCTCGCTCAAGGACTATCCCTACGACGACACCAAATGCCCGATGCCGCTGCCGCCCCAACGCGCCCGCGCGACCGACTTCACCATCGATTCCTACGAGCTGGTGTGGAGCCAAACCGATCCCAAGGCGAGCATCGATACCGTCAAGGGGGCCCTCGCCAACGGCAATCCGGTGGTCGTCACCGCCGCGCTCGATGCGGATTTCTTCAATCTCAATCCGCGCCAGTCGATCTGGCGGTCCAATCCCAACAAGCCCGACGAGGGCGGTCATGCCTTCACGCTCGTGGGCTATGACGACGCCACGCAGACCTTCAAGTTCATCAATTCGTGGAACACCGGCTGGGGCGACCAGGGCTATGGCCGCATGACCTATGACACGTTCAAGGCGCGCGTGTGGGAAGGCCACATCATGCACATGGCCGGCGATCCCGAGATCGCCCTTGAGGACGAAGATTTCGTCGCCGATGTGATCGACGCCACGCCGCCGCCGCCGCCCTTCCAGCCGCCGCTCATTGTCACCCCCACCGACGATGTCGCGCTCCGCGACATCAATGGCGAGGTCGAGCTGGGTGAGCTCTCCTGCGGTAAGGTCGATCTGGGCACCGACGAGTTCGGCAATTCCATCGCCACCGGCTTCGTCGGCAGCGAAGAGGAAATGGCCGAGGTCCAGAACGCGCTCATGGACAAGGTCGACACCGTCGACATCGCGCTCGCGCCCTGGCCCGCCTGCGAGGTGCGGCTCACGCTCGATGAGGCGGCCAACGAAACCGACACGCCGCAGGTAGCGGTGCTGCCCGAGTCGCCGGCCGTGGGCGACGCGCTCAATATCGGCATCGAAACCCCGGGTTTCCCGTCCTATCTCTACGCCGCCTATTTCGCCGCCGACGGCAATGTGCTGAACCTTGCCCAGCCCAGCTCGGCCGATCTGCGTCCCAAGGCCGGCCACACGATCGTGCGCTTCGGCGACACCGAGGGTGGTCAGGTTTCGCTCACCGTCTCGCCGCCGGTCGGCGACGAGTTGCTCGTCGTCGTCTCGTCGGAAAAACCGCTCTTTGCGGCGGCCCGCCCCGACAGCGAAACCTATCGTGAGTTCCTCTCGGCGTTGCGCACCGGCGTGCTCTCGGGCGAAGCAGGCCGCGTCACCGCCAGCATCGTGCCGGTGACGACGACCCAATGAGGACCTAAGGCAAGGCACAAGCGGCAGGTTGTCGTCTTATCCTTCCTCGCTGCGAAGCGGCGGCGAGGGGGGAAGGACGGCCCCCCGGGGGCCACCAGCGTAAGACTCGCATCGTGTCCGGACGGCACGATTTTGCCGGGCGGCTCATGATTTCGCCGCGATTTTCCGGTCCCTCATACATTGCGCGGGCGGGGATTCGGCCCCATGTTGCGCGCCTGGGCCCTATTTCAGAACCATAGTTCTACTCGCCGGAGGACGTTCATGCACGACGCGCCACTGCTCACGACTATCGCAGTGGGTCTGCTGTTCGCCTTCCTTCTGGGTGCGGCGGCCAACCGGCTGAGGATGCCGCCTCTGGTGGGCTATGTCGTCGGCGGGATCCTCGTCGGTCCGTTCACCCCCGGCTTTGTCGCCGATGCGGAGCTCGCCACCGAGCTCAGCGAAATCGGCGTCATCCTGCTGATGTTCGGCGTGGGTCTGCATTTTTCGCTCAAGGATCTGCTTTCGGTGCAGGCCGTCGCGGTGCCGGGCGCGCTGCTGCGCATCGTGGGCGGCACGGCCATGGGCATCGCCATGGGGCTGCTGCTGGGCTGGCCGCTGGGCGGCGGCCTCATCTTCGGTCTGGCGCTCTCTGTCGCCTCCACCGTGGTGCTGCTCAAGGCGCTGCAGGACCGCCACCTTGTCGATGCCGATCGCGGCCGCATCGCGGTCGGCTGGGTCATCGTCGAAGACATCGCGATGGTCCTCGCCCTCGTTCTCATCCCAGCGCTCGCCGGCCTTCTCGGCGGCACCGCCGGCGCCATCAACGATCCCTTCGTCAATTTGTTCGAGCGCCTCAGCGGCATCGATCTCGAGCTGTGGGGCATCATCGCCATTACGGTGGTCAAGCTCGCCGCCTTCGTGGGCTTCATGCTGGTGGTCGGCCGGCGCGTCATCCCCTGGGTGCTGCACCAGACCGCGCATACCGGCAGCCGCGAGCTGTTCCGCCTCGCGGTGCTTGCGATTGCCCTCGGCGTCGCCGCCGGAGCCGCCTATCTGTTCGGGGTCAGTCTCGCGCTCGGCGCCTTCTTCGCCGGCATGATCCTCAGCGAATCAGAACTCTCCAACCGCGCGGCGCAGGAGAGTTTGCCGTTCCGCGACGCCTTCGCGGTGCTGTTCTTCGTCGCCGTCGGCATGCTGTTCGATCCGGCGATCCTGTGGACGCATCCGTGGGAGGTGGTCGGCACCCTGTTCATCATCCTCATCGGCAAGGGCGTCATCGGCTACCTCACCATCGTGGGTCTGAAGCGCCCCGCCGGCACGGCGCTCACCATCTCGGCGAGCCTCGCGCAAATCGGCGAGTTTTCCTTCATCCTCGCTGCCATGGGGCTGAGCCTCGGCCTGCTGCCGCCAGACGGGCAAAGCCTCATCGTCGCCGGCGCCATCATCTCGATCATCCTCAACCCGGTGCTGGTCTATGCCGCCGAGGAACTGCGGCCCCGGCTCGAAGCACGCAGTGCCGTCGCGCAGAAGATCGTTGTCCCCGATCGCGTGGAGCCGGCGCTGAACGAGCCGGCCTCGTCGCCGCCGGCCGCCGATGCCCATGACGATCGCAAGCCCACGACGCTCAGCGGCCACATCGTTGTCATCGGCTATGGCCGCGTCGGCTCGGTCGTCGCCGATGGGCTGCGGCGACAGGGCACGCCCTTCGTGCTTATCGAAGATTCGGAGAAGCGGATCGCGGTCGCGCGCGAAGCGGGGATCGAAGTCATCGTCGGCAATGCCGCGACCTCCGAAACGCTCACCCTCGCCAATGTCGAGGGGGCGCACACACTCGCCGTCGCCATCCCCAATGCTTTCGAGGCCGGGCAGGCGGTGGAGCAGTCGCGCAAGCTCAATCCCAGGCTGCTGATCATCGCCCGTGCCCACTCCGATGAAGAGGTAAGCTATCTGCGCGAGCTCGGCGCCAACGAAGTCATCATGGGCGAGCGCGAAATCGGCCTGGGCATGCTCGGCTGGACCAATGGCGAGAATGCCCACGAGGTCGAGACGGAGCGGACTCAGGCGAATCTCGAGGCGGTCGCCGCGGCGCTCAAGCTGCACGATTTGCCCCCCGCGCCGACGCCCTCCGCGACTACCGGGCCGGCGCCAGCCGAGGCCGGGCCCGCCGAAGCTGCGCCCATTGAACCCACTATCGCCGTCGATGCCCTTGAGGCCGCCATCGAGGCATCGCATCCCGAACATGTCCCCGAGGGGCCGGCCGAGCCGCCCGCGGTCGTTCCCGCCTATGGCGAAACGCCCATCGAGACCGACGCCGGCGAAGCCGACGAGACCGTCGCGCCAGCCGTTGTCATTGCCGGCGAGATGGGGCGGGTCGAGCCCCTGAACGAGGCCCCGGTCAGTTACTACGAGGGCGAGGTCGAAGAGCCGGCGCCCGAACCGACGGCGATCCCGGCACCGCCGCCGCGTGCCGAACTCGGCGCCGAAGAGGTCGACTACATCGACGTCGAGCCGGACGTCGTCACCAGCGAGCCGGAGCGGCCGCGGGCGCCGCGCGCCGGGGCGCCGTCCTCGTCTCCCGGCGTTCCCTACAAGCCCGAAGTGGAGCCGGCGGCCGAATAGCCGCCACGCCGTTCCAACGGCGGCTCGCATTGGCCGGTGTTTGCGCTATACATCGGTCAGTAGATCGACAATCGATGATATCGCAAAAGGCCAAATACGCGCTGCGGGCGCTTCTGGTGCTCTGCAAGGCACCGCGGGAAAGCTCGGTGATGATTTCCGAGATCAGCCGCGCCCAGCAGATTCCCAAGAAATTCCTCGAGCAGATACTGCTCGAGCTTAAGCGTGCCGGCATCGTCATGAGCCGGCGCGGGCGGCTGGGCGGCTATGTGCTGCTGCGGCCGGCCGACAAGCTCACCTTCGGCGAAGTGCTGCGCCTCATCGACGGGCCCATCGCCCCGCTTCCCTGCCTCAGCAAGATCGCCTATCGCCGCTGCGCCGATTGCCAAGATGAAGCCACCTGCGAAATCCGGCACGTCTTCGCCCAGGTCGTCCAGGCCCAGCGCGACGTGCTGGATCACACGACTTTCGCGCATGCCATCGCGGCGCAAAAAATACCTCAGGCTCTCCTTTAGGCCGCCCTGGGAGCCCGGGCGGCCCCCAGCCGTTTGCTGTCCTCTAAATCATTAGTTAGCAAGCGGTTTCCGGTTTCGGCGGTTTGCCGGAACGGGCTCACGGAAATTTGCCTGTGAATCGGCCGTCTGAGAAACCTTTTCCACACCCCGCACATTTCGCACACTGCGTCGCTCTTGTTAATGACGACTAAGTCGGTAGTGTTAAGTCGGTAACCATCGGAGGTTCTGATGAAGACCGCTGCAACAGTCCTGGCCGTCGGCGCGCTCGTCGTGTCCCTCGGTCTGGCGGGAATAGTAACCGCCCGCGGCGCTGACCAGACGCTGCTCAATGTGAGCTACGATCCGACCCGCGAGCTCTACGAAGAATTCAACGCGGCATTCGCGGCGCACTGGGCCGCGACCACGGGAAACACTGTCACGATCGAGCAGAGCCATGGCGGCTCGGGCAAGCAGGCGCAAGCCGTGATCGATGGCCTCGGCGCCGACGTCGTGACTCTCGCCCTCGAAGGCGACATCAATGCCATCGCCGAGAAGGCGGGGCTCTTCAACACCGACTGGCGTGCCGAGCTGCCCAACAACTCGACGCCCTACACCTCGACCATCGTGTTCCTCGTCCGCGAGGGCAATCCCAAGCAGATTCTCGATTGGGGCGACCTGATCAAGGACGGGGTCGAGGTCATCACGCCCAATCCCAAGACGTCAGGCGGGGCCCGCTGGAACTATCTTGCCGCCTGGGCGTGGTCGAACGCCGCCAATGGGGGCGACGAAGCGGCCAACATCGAGTTCATCCGGGCGCTGTACGCCCATGTGCCAGTGCTCGATACGGGCGCTCGCGGCTCGACCGTCACCTTCGCGCAAAAGGAACTCGGCGACGTGCTGCTCGCCTGGGAGAACGAAGCCTATCTCGTGCTGAGCGAGTTCGGCGCCGACAATTTCGACATCGTTTACCCCTCGAGCTCCATTCGCGCCGAACCGCCCGTCACCGTGGTCGACAAGAACGCAGAAGCGCACGGCACCACGGAATTGGCCAAGGCTTATCTCGACTATCTCTATTCGCCGCAAGGCCAGACGATCGCGGCGCGGCACCACTACCGCCCGTCCGATCCCACCCTCGTCACCGATCCGGCACTTCTCGATGCCTTCCCGCAGATCGATCTTGTCTCGATCGACGATCCGCTCTTTGGCGGTTGGGCCACGGCCCAGCCCAGGCATTTCGGCGATGGGGGCATTTTTGACCAGATCTACGGCGCGCAGGGCTGACAGCCCTCTGCTGACGATTGCCGGTACCCACCCGCCGCGAGCGGGGTGGAGTTTCGTCAAGCCATCGGTGATCCCCGGCTTCGGGATCACCTTCGGCTATACGCTGCTCTATCTGAGCCTGATCGTCCTCATTCCCATCATCGGCCTCTTCCTCAAGGCCGCCCAGGTCCCCCTCGAGGACGTCGTCCGCATCGCCACGGCGCCGCGCACGCTCAACGCGCTGCGCGTCAGCTTCGGCGCCTCGCTGATCGCGGCCCTCGTCAATATCGTGTTCGGGCTCATCGTTGCGTGGGTGATCGTGCGCTACAGGTTCCCCGGCCGCCGGCTGATGGATGCGATCGTCGATCTGCCCTTCGCGCTGCCCACGGCGGTTGCCGGCATTGCGCTTTCAGCGCTCTATGCGCCCAAGGGCTGGATCGGCTGGCTGGTGGGCGCCGACGGGCCGCTGCACCTGGGCTGGAAGATCGCCTACACGCCAACCGGCATCGTCATCGCGCTGATCTTCATCGGGTTGCCCTTCGTGGTGCGCAGCGTACAGCCGGTGCTCGAACAGTTCGAGGACGAGCTCGAGGAAGCGGCGGCGACGCTCGGCGCCAATCGCTGGCAGACGATCACCCGCATCATCCTGCCGCGCCTCGTTCCGGCCATCCTCACTGGCTTCGCGCTCGCTTTCGCGCGTGCCGTGGGCGAATACGGCTCGGTCATCTTCATCGCCGGCAATTTACCCAACATTTCCGAGATTGCCCCGGTCCTCATCGTCATCAAGCTCGAGGAATTCGACCAGGCCGGGGCTGCCGTCATCGCCGGCATCATGCTGATCATCGCCTTCGTAATGCTGTTCGTCATCAACCTCGTCCAGGCCTGGGCACGGCGGAGGTTCGGCGATGTATGAGCAGGACGATCTCGTCTATGACAGCCGCCGGCCGGTGCTGCCGCACGAGCACACGCGCCCGACCACCGAGCGCGACTGGATCAAGCGCACGCTGATCGGCATCGCCGTCGCCTTCATGCTCGCCGTGGTCGTCCTGCCGCTGGTCCTCGTCTTCGTCGAGGCGTTTCGCAAGGGTGCCGGCGAGTATTTTTCCGCCTTCGCCGACCCGCAGTCGCAGGCCGCCATCCGGCTGACGCTCATCGTCGCGGCCATTGCCGTGCCGCTCAATCTGGTCTTCGGCGTCGCCGCCGCCTGGTGCGTCGCCAAGTTCTCCTTTCCGGGGAAGGCCTTCCTTACCACCCTCATCGACCTCCCCTTCTCGGTGTCGCCGGTGGTCTCGGGCATGGTCTATGTGCTGCTGTTCGGGGCGCAGAGCGCCCTCTCGCCCTTCCTCCGGGCCAACAATATCGAGAGCCTCTTCGCGGTGCCCGGCATCGTCCTCGCGACGATCTTCGTCACCTTTCCCTTCATCGCCCGCGAGTTGATCCCGCTGATGCAGGATCAGGGCAATGGCGACGAGGAGGCGGCGCTGTCGCTTGGCGCCAATGGCTGGCAGGTGTTCTGGCGCGTCACGCTGCCCAACGTCAAGTGGGGGCTGCTCTATGGCGTGCTGCTGTGCAATGCCCGCGCCATGGGCGAGTTCGGCGCTGTGTCCGTGGTGTCGGGCCATATTCGCGGCAAGACCAACACCATGCCGCTCGATATCGAAATCCTCTACAACGAGTACAATTTCACCGCCGCCTTCGCGATGGCATCGCTGCTCGCCCTGCTTGCCCTCGTGACGCTGGTCGTCAAAACCGTCCTCGAGTTCCGCTATGGCGACGAGCTCGCGGGCACGCGCAGGCATTGAGGTCGCCCTTGGACATTCGCGTTGAAAACGTCCTCAAGCAGTTCTCGCGCTATCCCGCGTTGAACGACGTTTCACTCCATATCCGCTCGGGCGAGCTGGTCGCGCTGCTCGGCCCCTCGGGCTCGGGCAAGACCACGCTGCTGCGCCTCGTCGCCGGCCTCGAAACCCCCACCGCGGGCCGCATCTTCTTCGGCGAGGACGATGCCTCGAGCAAGACCGTACAGCAGCGCAATGTCGGCTTCGTGTTCCAGGCCTATGCGCTGTTCCGCAATATGAGCGTGCTCGACAACATCTCGTTCGGCCTGCGCGTCCGGCCGCGTGCCATCCGGCCGCCGCGCGCGGAGATCCGCAGGCGCGCCATGGAGCTGCTCGATCTCGTGCAATTGTCCGGCATGCACGATCGCTACCCGCAGCAGCTTTCGGGCGGCCAGCGGCAGCGCGTGGCGCTCGCCCGCGCCCTCGCGATCGAGCCGCGCGTGCTGCTTCTCGACGAGCCGTTCGGCGCCCTCGACGCCCAGGTGCGCAAGGAGCTGCGCAAATGGCTGCGCGAAATCCACGACAAGACCGGCCACACCACCGTGTTCGTCACCCACGACCAGGAGGAGGCGCTCGAGCTCGCCGATCGCCTCGTGGTCATGAGCCAGGGGCGCATCGAGCAGGTGGGCACGCCCGACGAGGTCTACGACCGCCCCGACAATCCCTTCGTCTTCGGCTTCATCGGCGAATCCTCCTCGCTGGCGGTCGAAATCGACAATGGCGAGGTCTGGGTCGGCGGCCGCGCCATCGGCCTGTCCGCTGGTGATGCCACCAAGGGCGCGGCGCGGCTCTATTTCCGCCCGCACGATGTCGAGCTCGTCAGTGAGGGCGCGGCGCTCGCGGGCGTCGTCGCTGCGTCGCGGCGGGTCGGCGGCACGCGCCGGGTCGAGCTCGAGATCGGTGGTGAGACCGCGCGCGTCGAGATCGACCTCCCCTTCGATCATCCAGCCGGCGAAAGAACCAGAATCGCGTTCCGGCCCAGGCGCTGGCGGCTGTTCCCCACTACGGACAACGCGGTCTAGCCGGTGCCCCCGCGCCGCCGCCCGGCGACGCCCCTAGCCGAACACCACCGTGCGCTTGCCATTGAGCATCACGCGGCTTTCGAGATGCAGCTTCACCGCGCGCGCCAGCACGCGGCTTTCGATATCGCGGCCCACCGCGATCAGCTCGTCGGGCGTCATCGCGTGGGTGACGCGCGCGGTTTCCTGCTCGATGATCGGGCCCTCGTCGAGGTCGGGCGTCACATAATGCGCCGTCGCGCCGATGATCTTGACGCCGCGCTCATGGGCTTGGTGATAGGGCTTGGCGCCCTTGAAGCTGGGCAGGAAGGAGTGGTGGATGTTGATGATCTGGCCGTAGAGCCGGGTCGCGAACTGGTCGCCCAGCACTTGCATGTAGCGCGCCAGCACCACCAGCTCCGCGCCGGTTTGCTGCACCAGGGTCAGGATTTCGGCTTCCTGCGCCGGCTTGTTCGATTTGTCCCTGGCGACCGGCAGATAGTGATACGGGATGCCCTCATATTCGGCCGTCGCGCGCGAATCCTCGTGGTTGGAAACGATCGCCGCCACTTCGGCATCCAGCCAGCCGACGCGGATCTGGTAGAGCAGATGCAGCATGGCGTGGTCGAAGCGGCTCACCATCACCACGATCTTCTTCTTGCGGCTCTGGTCGACCAGCGCCGTGCGCATGTCGAAGCGCTTGGTCACGGGCCGCAGCGCGCGCTCGAGCGCGTCCCGATCGACGCCAGCGGGCGCGGTGAAAGCAAGCCGCATGAAGAAGGTCCCGGTTTCCCGGTCCCAGAACTGGTTGCTCTCGGAAATATTGGCATTGAGCGCGGCAAGCTCGGTGGTCACCGCGGCGACGATGCCGGGGCGATCGACGCAGCTCAGCGTCAGGACGAAATCGGCGGACATGTGAAACTCCGGAAGGTGGGCGCTTGTATCGGCAGGCGAGGGGTCGGGGTCAAGCGCGCCCGCTGTGCGGCCTTAGGCCTTCGGCGCGTCGCCCGGATCGGTGTCCGGCGGACCGGACGAGGCGGCGGTTGGGGTTCCGCCGCCGGTGGTACCCGGTGGCGTCTCCGGCCGATCCTGCGGATAGCGTAGAAACAGGTTCCACACGCAATAGACGATGCCCACCGAGGTGACGGCGATCCACAGCCCCTCATGGGTGAAGAAGGTCTCATAGGCCCACCAGACGACGATCACGCCGGTCACCGCGACGCGGCGCCACAGCGGGCGGAAGAAGTCGGCGTCCTTGCTGTTCAAGGCCATGGCCCTACCTAGAGGCGGGAGGGAAGCCGCGCAAGCGGCGCGACTCCCCTTGGTTATCACGCCGCGGCGAGGCGCGCGGTCCGCGGCGCCTCGGCGAGGTAGATGATCAGCGAGGCGCCGACGATCAGCGCCGAGCCGATCCAGAACCACAGCGTCGGCGTCTGGCTCAGGAAGATGAAGCCGATCACCGCGGTGAGCGGCACCTTGAGGTCGCTGAAGGGCTGGAGGTAGGTGGCGTCCGCCATCTTGTAGGCGAAGGCGAGCAGATATTGCGCGGCGGCCGTCAGCACGCCGAGCAGCAGCAGGAGCCACAGCCCGAGATCGGCCGGCAACTCGAACGGGAAGCCCGTCGCAACGCCGGCCGGCAGCAGGCCCGGCACCTGCGCGAGCAGCGTCGCCGCGAGCAGGATCGCCAGATGATTGGGCGTGATCAGCACCAGCAGCGAGATGGTGAGCGTCTCGGGCACCTCGCCGCGCTTGGCGAGATATTTGGTCAGCACGTCCGTTGTTGCCCACAAGGCCGCCGCGGCGATGGGCAGCAGCACCAGCGCGGTGAAGCCGTCCGAGCCGATGCCGGACACCATCAGGGCGCCCGTAAAGCCCAGCAAAGCGGCGAACAGGCGCACGGGTGAGGCGCGCTCGCCCAGAAACAGCGTCGAGCCGAGAACGATGAACAGCGGTCCCGTCGCGAGCAGCGCCACCACCTGCCACACCGGCATGCCGGAGGCGAAGGCGTAGACGAACACATGCACGCCCAGCGCCGAAACGAAGGCGCGGATCTCGTGCACGAGCGGATGGCGCGTCCGCAGCTTGCCCAGCCCGATGCGCGCGATCAGGGGCAGGGCGATCACGGTCGCGATCAGATACTGCCAGAACGTCATGCCGGTCGAAGGCATGCCGATCGGCCAGGCCAGATAGCTTTGCAGCACATTGGTGCCGGCAAAGGCGAGGCTCGCCGTCAGCATGAGGATGGCCCCCATTGTGGGGCGCGGGGAAGTCGAGGAAATCTGGTTCATGTCGATCCTTTCCGTCACCAGTTTCCCCAGGGTGTACGGACGGATCGAGGGATGCTGCGGCGGGTCCCGAGAGGGAGGCCGGTCAGTGCCCTTTGGCCCGTTCTCTTTCATCCGGACTGTGACCGTCGGCTCGGGGATCGCACCCAAATCTGCTGTCCCCCCGGATCAAATCCAGGGGCGCTCGCGGGCTCGGCGTTGCCGCCATTACCGCCGGTGGGGAGTTTCACCCCGCCCTGAGAACATTGCCGGTTCATCGTGAACCGACGATGGACACATACGCCCGAGGCGCTCCCCGATCAATATCGGATCGCGCAACGGTCCGGTCGCGACGGCTCGATAATACGGAATAATCCTTCCTGCCTACTTGTATTATCGCTAATATCGGGCGACCACGGCCCGATCTGGTTTACGGGCAGTGGAGGCCGTTCATGAGTGCGTTTCAGACGCTGGGGCACATCAATTTCAAGACGCGCGATCTTGGCCGGTCGGTAGAATTCTACCGGCGGCTCGGCTTCGAGCCCTTCCTCGAACTGACCGACGAGAACCATCAGCCCTGGATCGTCTATCTGCGCTTTTCCGACCTGCTCTATCTCGAGCTCACCGGCGGCGGTCGTCCCGACGAGCTCGCGCCCGGCCCCGAGGTCACCGGTTTCAACCATTTCTGCATCACCGTCGACGACATCGAGGTCGCCGCGGCGGAGCTCGCCGCTCTCGGCACCCCCCTGATGCACCCGCTTAACCCGGCCAGGGGTCTCGACGACAACCGCGGCGCCTGGGTCGCCGACCCCGACGGCAATCGCATCGAGCTCATGCAAATGTCCCCCGACTGCGTGCAATACCAGGCCATCAAGGCCCTCAAGGCCGGCAAGGGCCCAACCAGCCTCGTCCGCCCCCTGAAATGATGCACAGGAACTGCAGCGTCGGCTCTCCCCGCCCCCCGGCGCAGCCGGTGGGGGCGACGCTGGCATGAAGCGAGGAATAGGGCTGCTCGCGGCTCCCTCACTTCCACCGCCAGTCCTCCCCAGCATCGCCGGACTCTCCCAAGTATCGAACGGCAAAGAGGGCAACCGCGCTCTCCCGCAGCGCTTCCCAGCGCAAGCCGGGACCCAGATCCCCACTTGCGCGAGCCCCTGCAGTCACCCCTTTCCCTCCTCGCGGCGACGCCGCGGGGAAGGGGGGGACCGCGTAGCGGTGGGTGGGGCGCCGCTGGCGCGAAGCGAGGAAGAGGACCGCCCCGCCAGTGACCAAAACTTTCCCCCGCTGACGCCTGGGAATCCTGGCCTCTCCG